>CAYWDP010000132.1:0-4746 GCA_964457045.1 uncultured Dehalococcoidia bacterium | reverse complement strand
ACTGAGGATGGCTCGGAGGGAAGGAAGGGTATGGTAACTGAGCTTATCAGTGATTTTATCAACCAGGCTGACCAGGTCTTTGCTTGTGGACCCGCTTCTATGTATCAGTCTATGGTGGCTCAAAGCTGTCTAAAAGGAAGATCAGTCCAGATTTCCTTAGAGGTGAGGATGGGCTGTGGATTAGGGGCATGTTATGGCTGCACTATAAAGACTAAGAGGGGTTTGCAGCAGGTGTGCCGGGATGGACCTGTATTCGAGCTGGATGATATCCTTTGGTAAAGGAGGTGATACCAATGGTGGAGAGCAGAAGGATAAGGATCAACACCCGGGGGAATTGTGACATTATAGACATCACCCCACAGGTGGCAAAGGAAGTTGATGATTCAGGCATCGGCAGTGGGATCATAACTGTCTTTGCCGTCGGCTCAACAGCCGGAATTTCCACTATTGAAAACGAGTCTGGATTATTATCTGACTTTAAGGCTATGTGGGACAGAGTGGTTCCAGTCAATATCGACTATAAGCACAACCGAGCCTGGGGGGAAGGTAATGGTCACTCCCACATACGGGCTTCCGTTCTCAGCGCTTCCTTAACCGTGCCCTTCAGTAACAAAAGGATGGCTCTAGGAACTTGGCAACAAATTGTGTACGTCGATTTCGATAATCGACCTCGGTCCAGGGAAATAGTCCTCCAGATTATAGGGGAATAAAGAGGTGGCAGGACAGAGCTGCTTTTTCACACATAGCTATAGCAAATTTTTGAATATGAAAAATATGTTCTAAAGTGCAATCAGAGGGGGAATTTTCCTCCACCTTAATACGAAGAAAGGATTTCTAGCTTCGGAAAATTGCTTAGAAGGGTATTCCTACGTCAACTGGGGGTGTAAAGGGACACTGGGTTCGTCTTACTCCTCAGGATTGACCAGCTTCTAAAGGTCTGCCAGAATTAGCCTATGCAAGATATAGGATTTGTGTTTTGCCCCAAATCAATTGCCATCGTTGGTGCCTCCTCTAATCCTGATTCAAGGACGAACCAGAATTTCTTACAACCATTACTGGATTGTGGCTATCAGGGGAAAATATATCCTGTCAACCCTTACCGGAGTGAGGTCATGGGCTTAAAAGCTTATGCTAGCATTCTGGATATAGCTGAGCCAGTGGATTATGTCATCTGTGCCATTCCTGTCCCATTGACGCCAAAGCTTATGCAAGATTGTGTGACAGCAGGAGTGAAGGTGGTGACTTTCTTCACTGCCGGATTCAGTGAGACAGGAGAAGAGGAAAGGATAAGGTTAGAGAGGGAGCTAGTGGAGATTGCTCGCCAAGGCAGAGTACGCATTATAGGACCGAATTGTCTTGGGATACACTTCCCCAAAATGGGCATAACTTTTGAACCTTGCTCTATAGAGAGCGGTCATGTCAGCTTCTTATCTCAAAGTGGAGGGAATGCCAGGGAGTTGATCATTATGGGGGCAGAGCGGGGAATACACTTCAGTAAGGCCGTCAGCTATGGGAATGCTGCTGACCTCAATGAATCAGATTTCCTTGAATACTTTGCTCATGATAAGGATACTGAGATTATTGCTGCCTATATTGAAGGGATAAAGCAACCGCAAAGATTTCTCAGGGTGCTGGGGGAAGCAACCGAAGCAAAGCCGGTAATAATCCTTAAAGGAGGAAAAACTGAAGCAGGAAAAGGGGCAGTGGCCTCACATACCGGCGCCCTAGCTGGAAGTAAAGAGACATGGGATGCTCTTTGCCGACAGAGAGAAGTAATACAAGTTCATAATTTAGAGGAGATGGCGGACACTATTTTGGCATTTTCATACCTGAGGCCACCCCGAGGAAGAAGAATTGGCATCATTGGAATTGGTGGGGGAGCAAGTGTTCAGGCGGCTGATGACTGCGAGAACGCCAGCCTCACTGTCCCTCCCTTCCCCTGGGAGCTCAGGCGAGAGTTAAGGAAATTTACTCCACCAGCAGGGACCGGTCTGCGTAATCCTATAGATACTTCGGCAGATGTATACTGGGATCCAGCCTCCTTTGCTAGAACCGCCAAGCTCATTGCTGATTACGATGGAGTTGATGCTCTATTTGTGATGTTAAGTGCTCTCTTTGCTGTCAAGCGTGGAGTTCAAACATTAAGAGAACAAATTGAAGCCATTATAGAGGTAGGCAAGGGAATTGATAAGCCGCTAGCCATTGTTTTGCGCACTGCTGGTGTAATGGAAGCCGAGAAACTAGCCCATGAGGTGCAGGGGCGATGCATTAAGGCCGGATTTCCGGTTTATCCCTCTGTCAGTCAAGCTGCTCAAGCAGTGAACCATTTTATTTCCTACTATGAAAATCGGGGTTTGTAGGTAGCTCACAGTCTTTTCTTAGCTGCTAAGGTTGGCGAACTGTCTATCCTTGCCTGACTATCATGTGAAATATCATGCCAAGCACGATTAACCTCTCTTGGCAGAGACAGGAATAGCAGAACAAAGTCCCAAAGGACTTCTAAGTAGTTTTTGAGAGTTGGGGTGTTGCTTCGGACTTTTGCTGGTTCTCGGCAGCTGCCTTGAGCCTCTTTAGCATCTCTGAGACAGCTTTCTCAATTTTGCTTTTCCTCAGTATCTTATCAGCTAGCCATCCAAAAACCCAGCCACCAGGGTTATAGCCTAGAGTAACAGTAACTACCGTGCCATGGGGTTCAGGCTGAAGCTGCCACTCCTCTTGTAGCTGACTGCTGTGATTAGAGGTCCATGATATGGCCCTATTTGGTCGGACGGAGCGTATCATTGCCGTTGCTTCCTCTTTGGCACCATTGAGACTGAAGGTTACCCGACTCATGGAGCCAACACGGACGTGTTTTAAAGAGACGGGGTTAACCCATATAATGGTGGGGTCCCAATGAGGTGTCTCCTCTAACTGTCTAGCAATGAGCTCAAAGCAATGCTCAATGGGAGCTCTGATGACAGTACTCTGGGTGATCGTGGTAGCTCTCTTCGTCCCCAGCTTGCCAGCGTCTACCCACTTCCTATCAGGGAGAGCCTCGGGGCCAAGTTCAATAATTCGCCGACGAGATGCCTGCCTCCCCCCTTTTTTCATGGGTCTAAAGATTACAATAGCGCTAAAGCATTTGTCAAACCTTTTCATCGGCGAAGAGGAGCGCTGCAGGGGAGTGGAGCAATCTGAAAGTTATCATAAGATAAAGGAGGTAAGTCTTTAAATCGGGTCACTCTAAGGGGAAAAGGTCCCGATTCTTCTTAAGGCGATCAAGAGCGTAACTTCGCACCTTAAGTCTATCTATTCCTCTCCAAAGGCTTTGAAGAATACCTCAGGAATTCCAGGGACTTGGGTATTGATCCACTTTTGAAGGCAAGTAAAGGAGCAAAAGTCATAATGCTCAACCGATCCCATCCCTTTCCATTGAGAGACTGTTAACCAGCCACTAAGCGCCTGGCAACGGGCATCCTCTGGCAAGGCACCTCTGCTGGGGCATTCGCTGTATCCCACCCTTCTCCCACAAGAATGGCAAACACAACTTTTCTTTCTCGGCATCATCGACCTCACTTAGCTTTATACACAGCCCTTTCATTATACCACGCTCGTCAGTAATCCTTTCAAATCTGGTGGCTGATTTTAGACTCCCCACTTGGAGTCATTTTTGCAAAAAATTTAGGAATAAATTCCCCACTTGGGGGAAAAGAAGGCTTTTATTTGGGCACGAGTTGGCATACCTCTCCCACCTTTTGAGCCGGCCACCAACTTTGAAATAATCACCTTGATCCTATTGTAGTCAATAGAGGAGTTTCGTGATAAAATTAAACACCCCACAATTTGAAAGGAGGTGAACGAATGCCAGCGCTTATCTACCAGAAGAAAGGAAGACTTGCCTACATCACCCTAAACCGCCCTGAGGTACGTAACGCCATGAATTCTGAGGTCTGGAATGGGTTAATAAAAGCCTGGATAGATGTTAGAGACGACCCTGAGGTCTGGATAGCGATTGTCACTGGTGCTGGAGACAAGGCTTTTTCTGCGGGGCAGGATTTGAAAGAAATGGCCGAATGGATGATGATGCCGGAGGAGAAACGGCCTTCTTCTCCTGTACCCGAAGTTAGTCCAATGCGCGGCCTGCAGGTATGGAAACCCTTTATAGCTGCTATCAATGGACTTTGTATTGGTGGGGGGCTAGAGCTGGCCATGGCGTGTGATATCAGGATTGCGGCTGAGAATGCTCGACTGGGTCTTGCCGAGGTGAAGCAGGGCGTTATAGCAGCAAACAGTGGCACCCAGAAATTGTCTCGCTTAGTGCCTTTTGGCAAGGCTTTGGAGATGCTCATTACTGGCGACTTTATCGACGCTGAGGAGGCCTGCCGTATTGGACTGGTCAACAAGGTAGTTCCTTTTGCTGAGCTTATGCCTGAAGCCGAGGCATTAGCTAACCGAATCTGTGAAAATGGACCTCTGGCAGTTAGGGCGGCAAAGGAATTGGCCTACCGCGGCATAGAGATGAGCCTAGCTGATGGGCTGCGCCTAGAGGTGGAAATCGGCCAACGCTTGTCTTTGACGGAGGACTCCAAAGAAGGCCCACGGGCTTTCGCTGAAAAAAGGAAGCCCGTTTATAAGGCAAAATAAGATTCCATCAAGCCTTCATAGCGATTGTCTATTTGTGAGTCTCAGTCACCCCCACCGCAAAGTTAAACGGGGTACCTTTGAAGTTTTTGCATCATAGGAAGCTGCCGATATCGGCAGCTTCCT
>CAYWDP010000131.1:3064-4805 GCA_964457045.1 uncultured Dehalococcoidia bacterium | reverse complement strand
AGGTGTTTCATTGTTTACCATAGTCTAGTAGGAATGTCAATAGCGAAGCCCAAGTTGGCAATCCTTGCCATCGTGGTAGCCAGTGCGCTAAGCCAGGATTTGATCTCATTGTAACAGAGGTGTCTTTTCCATATAATTGCTATCAACAGAGACAAAAGGAGGGTGGAACGATGGCTATAATCAGTGGTGCAGAAGCTCTGGTGCGTTATCTAATCGAAGAAGGTGTCCGGTATGTTTTCGGCATTCCGGGCGACCAATGTAACCCCATCACCGATGCTATCTATCGCTTGGGGCCTGAGGCTGGACTAAAGTTCGTCACCACACGCCACGAACAGGCAGCGGCTCACATGGCCGATGCATGGGCACGGCTAACTGGTCAGCCAGGGGTTTGCCTTGGTACAGTAGGACCGGGCGTCGCTGACCTAGTGCCTGGCGTCTACCCGGCCTGGGCCGACTCAGTCCCTATGGTTGTCCTGGGAGCACAGACCCAGACCTGGCGGTGCTACCCTGAGCATGGTTCCATGCAAGCCCTGGATCAGGTTCCCTTGATGACACCCATCACCAAATGGCGAGCTCTGGTGAACGATGTGAGGCGAATGACCCACCTGATGCAGATGGCATTCCGCGCAGCCACATCCGGCCGTCCAGCCCCCGTGTACCTTGACCTGCCCAATAACGTACTTTGTGACAAGATAGATACGGAGGTGTACCCAATCCTGCCACCACAGCGCTATCGCGCCGCAACACCACCGGTGGCCGATGCGTCTCTTATTGACCAAGCAGCAGAGATGCTGGCGAAGGCAGAGTGGCCGCTCATTCACACTGGCGGGGGAGTCCTTCGGGCCGGGGCTTGGTCAGAAGTAGCGGAGATGGCAGAGTATCTGTCGGCGGCAGTGACCACAAGCATCGGCGGACGGGGGGCCATCCCCGAGGATCATCCCTTGTGTCTCATCCCCTCTTCTTTTGGCGCACTGAAAGCTCAGGCGGCGGCGGACGTAGTACTTTTGATAGGGGGTCGCCTTGGGGAGCTAGACTTCTGGGGACGCCCACCGTTATGGGGGGAGGTTAACATACAGCGCTTCATACAGGTCGATATAGACCCCCAGAACATCGGCTTGAATCGCCCAATAGACTTGGCTTTGGTAGGGGATGCCAAAAGGACTCTGCGTGCCCTGCTGGAGGCGATCAAAGTCAGGACAGGCCCTAAGCCAGAGAACCCGCAGTTTCACGACGCCAGGCAGGCCCAGCAGAGCTGGGCGAACGGCTGGGAGGAAGGGGCACACTCAGATATGGTACCCATCCACCCCCTGCGTCTTATGCGCGAAGTGCGCGAGTTCTTCCCCCGGGAAGCCATCTACGCTCAGGATGGGGGCAATACACCGGTGTGGTCCTTTTACCTGAACCGTATCTACGAGCCTCGCTCTTTTCTTTGGGCTGCTGACTCAGGACATCTGGGCTCAGGCGTGCCCTACGCTGTAGCAGCCAAGTTAGCTCGGCCTGACCTCCCTGTCTACTGCATCACCGGCGATGGTTCCTTCGGCTTCAACGCTATGGAGATGGAGACTGCGCGGCGGGAGAGTGCACCGATTGTGGTCATTATTGTCAATGACCGGGCCTGGGGGATGATCAAAGCAACGCAGAAGCTGAGCTACGGGGGACGCTATGTCGGTGTGGACTTCAGTGACGCTCGCTACGACAAACTAGCCGAGGCCTTAGGTTGCTACGGTGAGAGGGTCACAGA
>CAYWDP010000131.1:0-2964 GCA_964457045.1 uncultured Dehalococcoidia bacterium | reverse complement strand
ATGATAGAACCCCTTGCCGTAGCCCTTCAGGCAGTACTCGATAATAGGCCCAACAAAGACGACCAGATCCTTGTCATAGGGGCTGGTGTGATAGGTAACCTTATTGTCCAATCAATACGCGCCCTCGAGATAGACTGTTCTATTACAGTGGCGGAGCCCTCGCTATTCCATGCGGAGTCGGCATCCAAAGTGAGGGCCGATTATCTAATTACCGATGGTGAAATATTGCGTCACACAATAGACATCACCGGGGCCAAGGCATACAAACCCACCATAGGCAAAGAGATCCTTATGGGGGGATTCTCGAAGATCTTCGATATTGTAGCTAACACCGAGACACTGGATGCTAGTATGAGGACGCTGAGAACAGGAGGGGTATTAAGCGTGGTGGGGATTGGCAAGGAGGTAATGACCGATCTCACTCCCCTTTGGCTGAAGCTCCAGACCATAAAGGGTGTCTATTGCTACGGCTATAGTGACGTGTACAACGGAAGAAAACACATTTTTGAGATAGCTATCGATCTTGTGAGTCAGAAAAAGGTTCATCTTGAGTCTATGGTAACCCATGCCTTCTCTATCGAAGACTATAAGCAGATGATTGAAGTCAACTTGAACAAACCGAAGCACCAGGCAGTAAAGACAGCGATTTCCTTTGTTTGAGGGTCACTATGCATGTCCTTGCTGCTGGTGCTAATTGATTTGTCAAGCGTGTGCCCAACTTCGCTTCCCCTCCACTTGAGGGCACCGAACCTGTGCGCAGCTAGACAATTTGCACACGCCGCTAAAGCCTGCAATTTACCTCCCGTTTCACCGTTTAGCCATTTCGAGAGCGCCCTAAACTACCATAAAGCCTGGATCTGTATCTGGCAGGCGAGTAGATTATTTGGTATCTTGGTCTACTTTAGTATATAAGGCTCCACAAAACGGGAACGATGATAATCCTTTGCATACCCCAGGTTCGAAGTTATAATTGAGCCACCACCAGAGTTACAAGCAAAGGAAAGGAGAAGAAAGAGAAATGATTGAAGCAATGCTAAATGAGAGCCAAAAGAGGCTGCGTAACGAGGTGAGGGAGTTCGTGAAGGCCGTACCCCGGCAGCTAATTCTGGACATGGACGCCGACAAGGTGAGGTATCCCCGGCAATTCTTGGAGGACGCCGCCAGGAGAAAGCTACTCGGCCTCCGTTTCTCCCCTGAATATGGCGGCAGAGGATTGGGGTGGGAGGATGAGATAATTGCCCTCGAGGAGGGCGGGACACTGCCCCTGTCCCTCGGCTGCTTATACGGGCTGGTGAGCATCTGCGGCGAGGCGTTCCAGGTGTTCGGGAGCGAGGAGCAGAAGCGGAAATACCTCCAGCCAACCCTCCAGGCGAGGCTATGCTGCGCGGAGGCACTTACTGAGCCTCGCGGCGGTTCTGACTTCTTCGGCGCTACCACCACCGCCAGTAAGAATGGCAGCTACTACTTCCTCAGGGGGCAGAAACGCTTCATCGTCGGGGCTGAGGGAGCGGACTACTTCCTGGTCTATGCTAAGACCGATCCGGAGGCTCCCAGCCGCGAGTCGCTGAGCCTGTTTGTGGTGGAGAAGGACATGGGAGTGGAGGTTAAGCATGTCTATGGGCTCATGGGGACGCGGGGAGGTGGGGCGGGGAGGATACTGTTTCGCGATGTCAAGGTCCCCCAGGAGAACATCATTGGAAAGGAAGGCCAGGGTGGGGAGATCTTCTACCGGATGATGATTCCGGAGAGGATGACCACTGCCGCCGGTATCCTGGGCACGGCGCGTAGCGCCCTGGAGATCGCCGCCCGCTACAGCGATAAGAGGAAGGCCTTCGGCACCAGGATCAGGGACTTCCAAGCGGTGAGCTTCAAGGTCGCTGATAGCGTTACCAAGCTCGATGCGGCAAGCTCCCTGGTGCACGCCACAGCGATGACCATCGACCGAGGCCTCGACCGCAAACTGGCGCGGCGCATGGTCTCCGAGTCCAAGAAGTTTGCTACCGAGGTCGCCTGGGAGGTGGTGAACGATGCCATGCAGATACTGGGCGGCATTGGATACACCAGTGTGTATCCCATAGAGCGCATGCTACGAGACACTAGGCTGGCCATGATCTGGACGGGAACTAACGAGGTGATGAACCTCATCATCCAGCATGAGTACTACCGTGATCTGGTGACCCGCCGTGACGAGAGTCGAGACGTGGAGGGCGACGCCCTAGAAGCAGAGGAGATGGAGGAGAAGGTCTACGAGTAGCGCTCGGCTACTGTCTGAGCACTGACTAGCAATGTTGCCACAGGCTAAGTGCCTTGGCATAAGTAGTCCATAAGCTCAGCGAAGCTTGGAGGGAAGCCTGCCTTGAATGTGAGGAAAGAAGGCGTCGGATACCTCAGTCCAGCCCTATGGGTTCCTTCGAGTCCCTCAATTAGAGCTTCTGCTTTGCTCATAGGCATAGAAAAGCAGACCTCATGATCCTGTGTTTGGGCGATCAGTCGATCACCGCCACCAGCCACAATGAATTGGCACTGATCCGTCAGGATCGTTTTGGTGACCTGCTCACCGCAGGCAAAAGCACCCACACTGCTGCAAACAACAGGCTCACCTGTTCCATATACACTAGCCTGTATCAGCCTGGCTATCTGGGCTGCGTTACCATAGATTATGATGACCTGAGGTTCAAACTCAGTCCGGTTGAGGGGCGCCGCCACAAGATGAGTATATCTCCCCTGCTCAAGCTGAGGCGCACCTTGAATTAGTTTGGCCCTGACATCCTGGTTCTTTACCCAAAAAGGGATATTGAAGCTGCCATCAAGAAACCTTGGTTTGGCTGGTACAAACCCCAACGTGAACGCACCGATTGGGCAAAGCATATCTTCTTTGCCCATTGCTATTAACCAGCCATAGCGCCGAGCTAAAGCTACACCCTGACATACTGGCATTGGCGTGCCCAAATCTCGCTTCGGCAT
>CAYWDP010000130.1:3573-4918 GCA_964457045.1 uncultured Dehalococcoidia bacterium | reverse complement strand
AGGACATCACCGAGCGCAAGGAGGCAGAGAGGGTCCTGCGGGAGAGTGAGAGGAACTATAAGGAACTTGCAGAAAGCATCACAGATATCTTTTTTGCAATGAATGATGAGCTAAGGTATACCTATTGGAACAGGGCATCTGAAGAACTTACGGGAATTCCGGCCGAAGATGCTCTAGGAAAACATCTCTATGACATTTTCTCAAACGTGGAAGTGACCAGAAGGGCAGAAAAGATGTACCGAAAAGTATTAAGAACGAAGCAGCCCCAGCATTTTATGAACGAATACAAGCTTGCGGGTAAAGACTTCATCTTTGAAATCAGCGCCTATCCATCAGCAACAGGTCTCTCTGTTTTCGTTAAGGACATCACCGAACGTAAGCAACTGGAGAGGGAAGTGGCTGAATACGAAGAGTTAAACAAGCTCAAGAGCAACCTTCTTTCCACCGTGTCCCATGAGCTGCGTACGCCAATGGCTACCATCAAGGGTTACTCTACCATGCTCCTGGACTATGACAAGAGACTGCGACACGATGAAAAGCACCAGTACCTTAGGACCATCGACAAGGCCACCGACAGGCTCACCGACCTTGTCGATCATCTACTGGACATGTCTCGTCTGGACGCCGGACTGTTCCGGCTTAATATAGCACCCGTGAGAATTGATTTGGTGGTCAGTGATTTGGTGAACGAGGCACAGATAAGGTTACAGGAGTACGCGCTAAGGACCGAGTTCAAAGGAGAGCCACTTACATTGAAGGTAGATGGTAATCGCATACGACAGGTAATGGATAACCTTCTGGACAATGCTTCTAAGTATTCCGACAGCGGCACGGAGATAGTGGTCCGGCTGGCGACCAAGGCAGACGAGGTAGAGATAAGCGTTAGCGATCAGGGGCGAGGGATACCGCCTGAGGACCTAGAGAGAGTGTTTGACAGAATGTACCGTATTGAGCGGAGACTGAGCACGGATCCGGGTGGAATGGGCTTAGGTCTCGCTTTGTGCAAGGCATTAGTAGAAGCTCACGGTGGTCGTATCTGGGTGGAGAGTGTTGTGAGGAAGGGCAGCACTTTTCACTTTACTCTTCCGATAGAAACTACCACGAAAAGGTAAGCTTATGGTAAAACAGGATAGTAAAAAGACAGTTCTTGTTACAGAGGACGAGACTGAGGTTGGTAACTTCGTCTCCCGTGTGCTCGAGTTTGAGGGTTACCAGGTCCTTCAGGCTGAGGACGGCGACGAGGGTCTCAGACTGTTAAGAGGAGGAAATATTGGTCTGGTGGCGCTGGATCTGAGTGTGACCGGTCATGATGGTTGGTCGGTAATGGCAGAGATGAAAAAGGAGC
>CAYWDP010000130.1:0-3473 GCA_964457045.1 uncultured Dehalococcoidia bacterium | reverse complement strand
GGCAAGAGGTGATGTTAGCATGCCATCCAAAAAAGTGTCGGTGCTAGTGGTTGATGATGATATTCGAATATTGCACATGCTGCAGCGTATGCTGGAGCTCGAGGGCTACCACGTGCTCACAGCCAGTAGCGGTGAAACAGCCCTCAGTATGTTTGATAAGGAGACCCCAGACATTGTGTTGCTGGATATTATGATGCCTGATGTGGACGGATATACAGTGTGTCGACGCATCCGCGAGTTTTCGCAGATTCCGATAATTATGATTACCGCCAAGGGTAATGACGAAGAGAAAGTTCAAGGTTTAGATGCCGGAGCTGACGACTACGTGACCAAGCCCTTTTCCGCCAGCGAGCTAGCGGCGCGGGTCAGGGCGGTACTGCGCCGTACTACGGTCTGGGATGAGCATCCCGAGCCTGCGTTCTGTTCCTATGACTTAGTGATAGACTTTGCCCAGCACAGGGTCACCCTGAGTGGCCACGAGGTAAATCTGACGGCTACCGAGTACAAACTACTGTCTTATCTGGCACGCAACGCTGAACGCGTAGTTACCCCTGACCAGATACTAGAGAGAGTCTGGGGGGAGGATTACATCGGCGAGACCCACATTCTTCAGGTAAATATGGCTCGTCTCAGGCGTAAACTAAATGATGATAGCAGAAACCCCACCTATATCCTGACCAGACCTGGCATAGGATACATGATAAAGAAGACCCAACCAGATAGTAATCCTGCCTCATAAAGACACAGTAGCCCACAAAGGGGTGTCCCAGTCTAGAAATGCTCCCTTCCGAGGCACGTAAAACTGCTGCGTACCTGTGATTTTTGTGATATTTTTGTGAGGTTTAGAGGCATCTTTGTGATGTGAATGTGAGCTGGCTTCTATAACCTGAAGACAGCAAATAAAACGAGGGCTTGCTACAAATGAAGAAGCGTCCAAATATCATGGTGGTAGATGACGACCCAGAGATGCTGCGCATGCTTGAGCGTACTCTTGAACTGGAAGGGTATAGTGTCGCCAAAGCTGTCGACGGCAGCTTAGCGCTGGCCCTACTGGACGGCTGTAAGCCAGACTTGGTTATCCTAGATATTATGATGCCTGGGCTCGACGGCTATCAGGTTCTCGACTCTATACGGCAGCGCTCTGATGTTCCTGTAGTCATGCTCACTGCAAAATGCGAAGTGACCGCGCTAGATAAGGCTCTAGCTCTCGGTGCGGACGACTATGTGAGAAAGCCGTTCCGCCCGCTGGAACTTGTGGCTCGTATTCAGGCGAAGCTGAGGCGCGCCGAGATGACAGTCAGGCAGCAAAGCTTCGTCAGAAACTAGACGATGACCCCAGGAACTGCAGGTACGCCCTGACTAGACCGGGCATAGGATACACGATGGTGAAGCAGACATGATAAGATAGTAACTATCCTACAAAGAGGTACAATAATCAGAAAAGGGAGCCTTCCAGAAATTGGGAGGCTCCCTTCTTATTTTTCCTGTTACAGTACTTAAGGCTACGTTCCGCTTGTGATTTCTGTGATTTATTTGTAAGGGTGCACGTGCACATTGTGACACGGTTGTGAGTCGGCCTTGCTAGATTTGAAGGTACAGCAAGCTAGCAAGGCCGACAATGACCAAGAGATTCATTAAGAAGATTTTTCCCCTCCTAGCTGTGTTACTCCTCGCTCCTTGGCCCGCAGCCTATGCCCAGGGCTATAACAGCGATATAGCCGGACAGGATGCAGTCCAGATAGAGGTTGCTGAAGCTTCGGCAAAACCAACCTGGACTGTATTCGGAAGAGCAATTGGCGGCGTCAGCACCCCCGGCGACCTCTTCTACATTAACGCTACCAACAACGCCGCTGACATCCAAGTTACCCTGTACATCACCAACACACAGGAGCTCATCCATTACTACAGATATCTGATTCTCAAAGTCGGGATCTATGTCGAGAGTGGCGCTCGTGAATGGGAGAAGGCATCTGGGGATAACGGCGAACTGATTCCCGATACCTTTATTACGCTGCGTGATGCTCAGGTGCGCTTCACCCTACCGGGATACGCAAAACACAAAGTCACCATTGATAGCGGCAGTTTTTACTGCACTAACGCCAATGCCGATGGAGGCAGCATCTCTCCGCAGTTTTACCTGAGGGTGGACTAGGAGAAGGATTGCCAAGCGACATATCAAGGCGAATCAGGAGGTGTAGAAAAATGAGAGAGGCACAGAATAACAGAAATGATAACTTCGACCCCAAGGGTGGGTATGGCGAGGGCTCTTTTGGGGAACACAACGAACGCATGAGGGCGTTCCGTCTTATTCATCCCAAGCATTGGAGTCAGGAGCACAACCAGCGCGTGAGAGCGTTCGGTCTCGCTCATCCCAACAATTGGAGGCAATGGAGACACGGGGTACCGAAAGTGCACGAAGGTCTGCCGCCCCTTGTTGCGACTGTCCCCTTACGAAGAGTGGCGCCGACTAGTAGATACTGGCAAAACTAAGAAAGCTACATCCTGCGCTAGGAATAGTGCAACAGGGGGAAACAACAGTAGCCGTTCCTCACGATCAGAGAAGGAGGCAAGGATAATGAAACATCTAGGCAGGATAACCAGGAGCTACAAGCACTGTCTGACTCTTTAGGAAGGAGGAGTGAAATGAAGAAAGCTATCAGGATTCTCTTAGTTGATGACCACGAACTCGTTCGCCACGGGTTGCGACACATGCTGGAACTGGAGGAGGACATTGAGGTTGTGGGCGACTACTCTGGTGTTGAGGAGGCCTTTCCCGAAATGGCAAGGCTCTCCCCAGACATCATACTTATGGACGCCGAGATGCCGGGGGTGAATGGGATTGATGCTACTCGCAGTTTGAAAAGAAACGGGCTGAATTATGATGGTGATGTCATCGTGTTAGCCGAGTCAGTGGATTATCGGGCTGAGGCCGCAGAGGCCGGGGCAGCCAGCTACCTTCTCAAAGACATAACACGTGCGGAACTTGCGCAAGCCGTTAGGGAAGTTTATTGGAGTAAGCAATCGCCAGAAGGTCGTGAGGGCTTTGTTAAAGAGGCGGTTGACTTGGTCATATCTCCGCCCGCCAATGCTGCCTGGCTACTCAGATTTATGTGCCAGCTGGAAGAAAGACTTCATGACAATTATGCTAGCATTATGCACACGGTTGGCTCTTGGCACCTTGGTACCATCATCACAATCTCACTAAAGCCCACCGCACTCTCCGGTCTCCTGTATCAGCTAGGCAATATGCCTGAGGTACAAAAAGTGGAGGAGAAGGGACTAGCAAGGGATGTCTTTTCCAGCTTTGCCAAGAAATTTAGGATTCTCTCAAGGTTAAGCAGCCGCCCCAGCAAGAGGATCAGCATAACCCTGAAAGAAACTAGCACGGCTAGGCAGGAATCCGCAACCGTATCGAACTAGCATAAGTGACAGTACTGGCAATGTGGCGGGGTATGGTTTGAACAAAGGTCCAT
>CAYWDP010000129.1:0-4946 GCA_964457045.1 uncultured Dehalococcoidia bacterium | reverse complement strand
CAGCGCTGCCGGCGAGTAGGTAACAGTTAATACTTGCCTAGTAATAGCTTCATCGGGGGCGATGACAATAAGCACCTCGCCTCCCTGTTGCCTCAAGTATAGGCTCAATCCCTCTGTTTTCCACCACTTCTTTCCCACATCATCCAGGCAAAGAGTCCAAGCACCGCTGCTTTTGTTTTCCACAAAGGTGATGTAGGCATCGAAAAATTCCTCAGCCTCAGTCTGGCTATCCCAAACAGAGCTTAACACCAATAGCTTTCTGCCCTCTGTGTCCTCCAGAAATACGTAGCGGTCACCATCCCAGCCCTCTGCCGCTGTAGTAGCCTTGGACGGATCGACAAAGGTTTCCAGATAGATCCTTATATTCAGCTCTCCCAGGACATCGGTATCCAACAGTGACCATCCTGTGCCAAGGGCACTTTCCAGGTCAGGCATGGTAATAGCTTGTGGCTTGTCCCGCTCCAGGTAGTATTTTTCAGGGTGCAGGACCTGCTCAGTGGATTGAGGTGGATCGCTGTAAGCCTGATTGACAGCATCCCATCCATCTTCTCCCCAGAGGGCGTAAACAAAATTGAACCCCGACACATAAGGGAAGAGAAGGTTCTCTTGGATAACTCGTGGAGCAGACTCAAACGCTTCATTGTCAAGCTCTGCTACCTGTTGGGCATAGACTTCCCGCTCAGCGTCGTCAAGGCATGACCAGTAATAAATTACTTCAAGCAGACGGGCATCGCCCTCCACTAGAGAGCGTCCAGACAGAGAAAGGTCGGAGTTATCTTCCGGCATTGGCAGGGACTCCAGGTCAAAGTGTTGATCCTGCAAGGCGTGAGTGTACTCATGAGCAAAGGTTACCTTCTCCAAAGGGCCGAGCTCTCCCATATCGCTTACGACATACAACTCGTCTAGCTCGTAATCGTACAAGCCAATTATCTGCTCGGAGTAAAGGTCCAACCAAATGTTATAAAGGTCCTGCCCTTCCTCCATCAGGTCCAGGAAAACGAAAAGCTCTTGGGTTATGTTGATCTCCTCGACTTCCTCCGCGAGATCTTCAATAAGCCACTCTCTCAATTCATCTCTGGTGATAAACTGGCAGTCAACCTCTTCTGGAAAACTCAGCTCTCGCAACTCAGTCACCGCAGCCTCAATCGGATCTAAAGGAGTTTCTAGCCCGGTAGTAGCCTCAAAGGCATTCCCATGGGCACCCATGTTGGTTCGACTGCCATCGGGTTCTGGTTCATTGCTGTAGTGCGAAGCTGGATCACCGTCAAGTTGATACATTCCTTCTCCTGGAGAGGCAAACCACCGGTATCCGTGACCACAGGCTAATCCCTCTTCTTCTGGCGCAAGTGGGCATGGAAATTTAAGGACTGCATCACCCATATCAGCCTTGGCTTCTACTAAACTTATAGGTACTGCCCCAAGTAAGACGGCCATGGCAAACATAACTACGAATGCCAGCATTGCCCTTAAGAATCTGTTCTGTTTCATTGTCTTACACCACGCGAGTAAATTCTTCGAAATTACCAGCGCCCTGAATCACTACTGTCTCTGCACATAGCGCTGATACGATATGGCAGCGCCATTATAACACGAAGGGGAGTGCTCTCGGTCGGTTGCCTATCAGCCATTATCAGGTTACAATTTATATAAATATGGTCTTATATATGATGACATAAATGCTGGCGCGTAATATACAGGGAAATTCTAAATACTAATTCCTAAGCACTAAACAAATTCTAATGTTCAAAATTCACCCTTTGATATACTCAGGATGAGACTGGGGTAGACCGTAAGTGTCAAGACTGTCTTGGTCCTTTGAACTTTTGATATTGTTTAGGATTTTGTGCTTAATTACAGGCCAAGCGCAACTATTTAAGCGTTTTATATGGCAGGGCTAGTCTCTTATATCCCAGAAAAATCGAACATTTTTCTGGGAGCCCGTGGGGGAGCTTCGAAAAGTTCTTAGAACCCCCTCAAATAAGGCTAGCCCTTTAGGCGTTTGGGGAGGAATCGGTGAATTTATCCTGTCTTATTCCTCTTATCAAGGAAGTGCCAGCTTATCGACAGCTAATTGATGAGCTGACAGAAAAGGTGGGTCAGCATAGGGCAGTGGTACTTGGTGCGGCTCAGCCCTATTTGGTGGCGGCTTTGCATCAGGAGTTGCCCATGCCAATGCTGGTGATTGTGCCCTCTCCCGAGGAAGCTAGGAGATTCCATGAGCAGCTTCTCATCTGGTGTAGTGACCAATCTCGAATAATTCTTTTTCCCGAACCAGATGCTTTACCCTACGAACGCCTCGCTCCCGACTCTTTTACTGAGCAGCAGAGACTGCAAGCCCTAGCTAGCTCAGCCGAGGCTAGAATAAAATCCGAACCCGACACTCAATTTCCTTTGGTTATCAGTTCTGCTGCTGCGGTAGTAAGAAAGACAATCCCCTACAGTGAATTTGTGGCTACCTCCCATACGGTGAGGCAGGGGATGCAGGCTGATCCTTTTGGATTACTGACTAGATGGAGCAGCATGGGATACCAGAGAGTGAACCTGGTGGAGGTGCCAGGCACAATGAGCCAGCGTGGAGGCATCCTTGACGTCTACCCTCCCAATAGCGAGCTGCCAGCCAGAATCGAATTCTTCGGCAACGAGGTAGAGAGCATCCGTCTCTTTGACCCTCGTACCCAGCGCTCCCTAAAGCCGGTAACATGGGTGGAAGCGGTCCCTGCTCAAGAAGCCGCTTGGTCTGACACTGGCACCTTTATTGATTATTTGCCCCCGAATTCCTTGGTCATTTTGGCTGAGCCCAGGGATGTTGAGGCCTCTATCGGTGAACTAGATGTCCAGGCAAGTCAGTTGCGGCAATCACAGGTTGAGAGGGGTGAGCTGCCACAGGATTCCCCAGTGCCTTATCTCACCTACGCTGAGCTAGAGGCAAAGCTGGACAATATCAGGCAACGCTTGATTTTAACCAGATGGTCCGTAGAGGAGGGCGCACTTCATCACATAGCCTTTACCTCGGCTCCTAGCTACGGTGGTCAATTAGGGAGTTTCCTTGAAGGGACTAAAAAGTTGCTTCAAGAAAGATGCCGGGTGGTCATCGTCTCCCATCAGGCAGCCAGACTCAGTGAGCTTCTTCAGGAGGATGACATCTTTATCTCTCCTGTTTCTTATCTGGAGCACCCTCCCCCCAAGGGCTCTCTTGCTTTAGTCCAGGGTTCCCTCTCTGAAGGCTGGATAATGGGAGGCGAGGTAGTCCTACTAACCGATGCTGAAATTTTTGGCTTCGTTAAGCAGCGGCGGCTGATAAAGCCACGACCGGTGCGCCGCGAGGGATTTCTTCCTGAGCTATCCCCAGGCGACTACGCGGTGCATGTTGACCATGGCATTGCTCGTTTTGCTGGCATAACCAGGATGCGGTTTGATGAAGTGGAGCGGGAGTATTTAACTCTGGAGTATGCCGCTGGCGATAGGCTATATGTGCCCGCCGATCAAGCAGACCGCGTCAGCCGTTATATTGGCTCAGCGGAAGCGCCCCCTGCTCTCAGCCGTCTAGGCACCCAGGAATGGGCACGAACCAAGCAGAGGGTTAAGGAATCAGCCAGGGAAATGGCTCAGGAGTTGCTCACCCTCTATGCAGCCAGGGAGGTTATCCCTGGTTTCGCCTTTTCCGCTGATACACCGTGGCAGCAGGAGTTAGAGGCTTCCTTCCCTTATATAGAGACCCCGGATCAAATGGAAGCAGTGCAGCAAGTTAAGGAGGATATGGAAGAATCTAAGCCTATGGATCGATTGGTCTGTGGCGACGTGGGCTATGGCAAAACTGAAGTCGCCCTTAGGGCAGCCTTCAAGACAGTGATGGATGGGAAGCAGGTAGCCATGTTGGTGCCCACCACAGTGCTGGCTCAGCAGCACTTCACCACCTTTGCCCAGAGATTGGCTGCCTTCCCTATAAGGGTGGAGATGCTGAGTCGTTTTCGCTCTGAGAAGGAGCAACAGGCTGTCCTCGAGGGACTGGTGAGCGGTAGTGTGGATATCTGCATTGGCACCCATCGTTTACTGCAAAGGGATGTTGCCTTTAAGGATTTAGGACTGGTGATTATCGATGAGGAGCAGCGGTTTGGTGTCGCTCATAAGGAACGCCTGAAGCAAATGAGGAAAGAGGTAGATGTGCTTACCTTGAGCGCTACTCCCATCCCTCGCACCCTGCACATGTCCCTAGTGGGGGTGCGGGATATGAGCACTATGGAGACCCCGCCTGAGGAGCGATTGCCTATTAAGACCTATGTCAGTGAATATAACGAGCCACTGATTCGGGAGGCAGTAATTCGCGAGCTGGAACGCAATGGTCAAATCTTCTTCGTTCATAACAGAGTCCAAAGCATCGCTGGCGTTGCCCATAGGCTGAGGGGGCTTGTGCCTGAAGCGGAGATAGCTATTGCTCACGGTCAAATGCCTGAAGAGAAGCTGGAGATGACGATGCTCGATTTTATACAGGGCAAAATCGATGTCCTGGTATGCACCACTATTATCGAATCAGGACTGGATATACCCAATGTGAATACTCTTATTGTCAATGAGGCTGACAAACTGGGGCTGGCACAACTTTATCAACTGCGTGGCAGGGTCGGTCGGGGCAACAATCGTGCTTATGCCTATTTCCTCTATAGCAAAGGGAAGCACTTGACTCCTGCTGCAGGCAAAAGACTCCAGACCATCTTTGAGGCTACTGAGCTAGGGGCTGGCTTCCGCATTGCTATGAAGGATCTGGAGATTAGGGGGGCAGGCAACCTGCTGGGGCCAGAACAGAGCGGGCATATCGCTGCGGTAGGCTTTGCTCTCTACTGTCAACTATTAGCCGAGGCAGTGGAGGAGCTGAAGGCAAGACAATCGGGAGTGGATAGAGTAGCAGCGGGCGTCTCTCTTGCCCCTTTGCCCGCTATAGACCTACCCCT
>CAYWDP010000128.1:0-4991 GCA_964457045.1 uncultured Dehalococcoidia bacterium | reverse complement strand
CCCGGCTCCTCCCACGGCTTTGGCAGCCCCATATCCTTGGCGATAATTTTGTAGCAGTTGTAGGCTTCGCTTGACCCCGAGGTGGGCATATGCCAGCCGGCCCCAGTGGCATAGAGGTTCCTTACTGGAGTCCTGTGGTTCGCCAGCTCGGGGGTGGGCCTGTTCTCGAAAAACTGATATGGGTCATGATCGATAATGTTCATGTTGCCATTGGGAGCCCTGTTCAGCATCCGTAAGGCGTCGTATGGGGTGTTATAGTCGCAGCCGATGACGTTGTCCCAAGTCATGTTAGGGGCATGCCTCTGCCAGATGCTAATCAGGTCTTCAGCATACCTCTTCTTTATTTCCAGCCATTCCCTCTCGGTATGAGCAGTGGCTGGAGGCCCAATTTGCTCGTTATTGGCGACATGCTTCCCTGGAGGTGCGTAGGAGGGGTCAACCAGGCTGTGGCACCAGACGACGGGACAATAGTCCTCTAGGGGAGGGAACTTGCCCAGCCTTGCCCAGTGGCACTCCCGGGCGATATGCTCGGGATCAGCATCCTCTGCCAGCCCGAGCCAGTAACACTCATTTATATCTGGGTTGAACGCTGCCGCTTCATACTTTGGTGCCTCATGGATGGCGAAGGTGTACCACATCAGGCAGGCGAACTTAGATTCCAGAAGCTCCACGCGGCGCAAGGCATCATAGCTAAACTGCTCTTTACCGATCAACTCGAAGACGAGTTGCTGCGGGCTTAAGGTGCTCACCACCAGCTTTCTCGCCTTGATCTCAGAGCCATCGGTGAGGCGGATGCCCTTGGCTTCGCCATTCTCGATGATGACCTTGTCCACATGGCAATGGGTAAAGAACTTGCACCCGTCGCGGACCAGTATCTGATGGGCAGCGTGAGCTACCTGGTGGGTTCCCCCTCTGACGAAACTTATATTAGGCAATGTTGCAGACGAGCCGATCATTACGTACCCAAGCCCCGGTTGATTAACATCGAATGCCGATGAAAGATTGAATCTGACCACACAGTACTGCAACTCAGGGCTTTCCCAGAATTCACGTGCTACGCGTATATTGCTGGCTACTAGAATTAGCGAATCTATGTTAAACCCGGCTTCTACAAACTCTGGATATACAGCTACACTCCTCTCGAGCACTTTGGGATCGGCACGGTCCTCCGCGGGATTGAATAGCAAATCCAGCTGCACTCTCTGCATTGCATCCCCTAGCCACACCTTCCTCAGTTTGAGCCACTTCTCGGCATCCTTCTCCGAAAAGCGGGCAATCTCCTTCGCCGTGCGCTCCTGGCTCATGTCATGCTTGTCACTATAGATGGCCAGGCAGGTCTGATTATTTCTGAAAACGGCACCGTCGCTGCAAAGGTGTTGATCGAGCTGGGCTCCGTAGTCCCAAAACTCAGGGAAATCGCGATAGAGCGGAAGGTAATACCAGGGCAACTGTATCGCAGCGTGGGTGTTGCCGCGAAAACCCGGCGCAGCGATCTCCTCGGTGGCCAAGCCACCACCGAGTTCGTGCCTCCGCTCAAAGATACCGACACTCATGCCGGCATACTTGACCAGGTACATGGCCAGGTAAAGGGCCTTGGGCCCACCGCCAATTATCACCGCATCAAACGTTTCATCGGGCATTACCGCCTCCTTTTAAAAAGTTTGATATCAGTCCCTTTTTTCAATAAGCCCAGCGCTTGGGCTTTGACGGAGTGAGTGTATGTCATCTTGTAGCAAGATATCACGTATCCTGTCCTCTCGCTTCCAGATGTAGTACAGATCTACAAGGTCATAAGAGGTTATCGTGACGGAACAATAAAAATCATACCTTTTGTTGAGCTGATTGTCAACTGCTACCCGGTGCTTGTAATTGCCCATCCCTGAAAACGCTCACTTTGTGCCTATGGCTTTACCTTTGAGGGCGTAATGTAGTCATAAAATTATGTCGTAAGGTTATGCTGGTAAGATAATGCAGCTATATTCATGCTCTGTTAGCTCTGAGGATAGCCTGAGGTTTTATTAGATGCCGCTCTGTTAGAGTATGAAGGGAATGAGCGCCTTGTGCTTTTTAGGATATTCTGGGAACCGGTTAAGGTACCAGCGGTGATGAGATATCGCACGAGGTACTAGATTTGCGGCAGTCCAGAAGCAGTAACAAAGGCCTACCAGAGACCATGTGGCAATGGCCCAGCCACACCACTGGACGATCTCGCCAAAATAGTTACCACATGAAACAAACTTGAACATACCCCCACGCGGAATCTTGTAGCTGGCCTCGCCTGGCTTGCGCAGATTACGCAGGATATTGTCTGAGTGGAGATTGAGAGCCATACCGGTGAAGAACGCTATCACACCGGTCACAAAGCGAGGATCTGTTAGCCAACCAGATGAGTAACCATCTGAGAATTGGGTAAGGTAACGGCCATTGAGATAGCCATGGATTATATAGAACAACATAGCCATTGCTATCATGGATAGTCTCAATGTTCGTCTGGTGCCGCGCATCAGCAACGGGAAAATATATGTCCTTTGCAAGTAGTGCATCTCCCAAAGAGCTAGGAATATCAGTGGGAGCATGTTGGTGGCATGTTTACCTAGAGCAAAGAAGATGGCAAAGGCGATCACAGAAGGTGACCCCTGGATCATCCAGCCTACCTTGACGTTGATGCTGGGTCCCCACGCAACCGCCCTTCCTTCGCTATAGCGTCCGTAAGGAGCGGTTATAAAAAGGAGTAACATGAAGACAATTGGAGCCAAGGCAAACACAGCCATCAACAGGGCATCGTAGACTGCTTTTTCGCTCATGTTAGCAATGGGCATATAAATGCTGCATTGAATCCCGACATCAGTAAGATACGCAAAGGCAATACTAAGGCAATACTTTGGATTTTCATAACCCTATCTAAATCCACCTCGTATTGGCTTCGGGAAGCCGAGGGCAGCGCATTCGGGTCAGTGAGGTCCAGCTTTTCCCCGTCGATAAAGTAAGGGCCCATCCACAGACCATGGATAAACCCCTTATAAGGGCCGGCATACCCGCCAGTCTGCAGGTAGCAGAGAGTGCCCAATATGGTGCTCCCCGGTACATTATCTCCTCCTCCAGGATGAGCTGCTTCATTGAAGGGGCTTGCTGACCACCGTATTCCTTAGGCCGCATCAGCCGCAGCCAACCCTTGGCTGCCAGCTTGCGCCGCATCTCAAGCTCAAACTGATGAAGCTCCTCAACGGCTTGCTCATAATGCCCGTCGGGGTCTACCCCCAAGCCAGTCACCCGGCAGCGACTCCTGAAGAAAATCCTGCACCTCCTTTCGGAATGCTTCCTCATCTTCAGCAAAGCGAAAGTCCATTGCCCTCCCTGGTAGTTCTTAGCTGGGCAATCCTAGTCCAGCTCTTCCAGCGATAATATTCCTGGAAATCTCACTGGTGCCACCGGCAAGACTCCAAGCCACTGAGCTTAGATACATATGCTCCATCCTACCCCCTAGCTTCGCCCACTTGGATTTCTCATCCAGTTGCCCATAGAGCCCAAGGATTTGCATCCCCAGACTAGCCACTCTCTGAGCAACATCGGCACCATGCACCTTAATTTGGCAACTCGGAAGCACAGTGAGCATTTTCTGGCTTGCCATCCAGTTTAATCTGTCGCCGAAGTTACGCCCTACTTCAATCTCAATAGCCATCTCAGCCAGTCTACTTCGAATGACAGGATCCTTGGCTAAAGGCTGCCCATTGGTGTAGGTCTCCTTGCAATACTGCACCAACTGCTCAAAGTATCTCCTGGCATTGTGGAGGACGACGAGCCCGTAGCTTCTCTCAATACCGAAGGCATACATAGTTATAGCCCGCCCCCCGTTCTTCTCTCCGAGAAGGTTCCCCTTGGGAACCCTAACATTGTCATAGAAGACTTCACAAAAGGCGCCAAGCCCGGTCATCTGCGTTATTTGGCGCATGGTAATCCCTGGGCTCTTAGGATCGACCACGAAAACGCTGATCCCCAGAGACTTCTTGGGGGCGTTAGGGTCAGTTCGAGCATAGAGCACGCACCAGTCGGCATGTTGGATACCGCTCGTCCAAATCTTCTGTCCACTGAGGACAAAGCAGTCTGCTTCCTCCACTGCCCTCAATTGAAGGGCGAAGAGGTCTGAGCCGACATTGGGCTCGCTCATCCCTATGGCATATTTTACTTCTCCGCGGGTAATGGGAGGGATAAATCTCCTCTTTTGCTCCTCAGTGCCGAACTGCAAAATCAGGTCGCCTTGAACTACGGCAATGTCCATCCCTGGTACCCCCCAGTAGATTAGCTCCTCCTTCAGGATCCAGTCCTTCGCTAAGTCTTCCTGACCTCCATATTCCTTGGACCAGCTCAACCCTATCCAACCTTTAGCCGCCAGCTTGCGCCATACCTCCACGGAAAGCTGGTAAACCTCCTCCCTTGCCTCCTCTTCAGGTCCAGGGTCTACCCCGTGCCAATCAGAAGGTAACACCTCCTGAATGAAATCCCTTACCTCCTTTCGGAAGGCCTCCTCCTCTTCAGTGAAACGAAAGTCCATCACCCTCCTTTCGCTAGCCTAGAACCCTAGTTGTTGGGCTACAACCTCACGATGAAATTCGGCATCCCCGAAGAAAAGCTCCAGGTCGTGGTCTTTGGTGAAGCCGATTGCGCCCTGGATCTGGTTTGCTTGAGCAGCCACCCTTCTATGAGCCTCGCTGATCCATCCTTTGATAACAGAGAGCTCCTTGGTGCAGGGGAGCCCCTCACTGAGCATCCATGCCGCTTTGTATAAACTAACTCGACCGCTATCGACATCGATGGACATGTCAGCTAGATAGATAATGTTGGATGATCTGGAAACCGCCCATGGGGCGGTCAAATTGAACAGCACTGACTGGAGCTACGCGATCCACCCCGAAGGGCTTGCTGGTGAGCTGTTTGCCCCTCCTAATCTCGGCATCTAGCTCGTCAGGTGTCATGATTATGGCACCGATGACGCC
>CAYWDP010000127.1:0-5005 GCA_964457045.1 uncultured Dehalococcoidia bacterium | reverse complement strand
GTTGCCAGCGAGGGGTATGAGTTCGCCCACTGGAGTGAAGCCCTCTCCGGCTCAGAGGACCAGACTACTATTGTCACAGCTATTGACTCGAGCAAGGCGCTAACGGCTAGCTTCACCAAGGTAGCTGCGTCACCATTCCCCTGGTGGTGGATAGCTGTCGGGGTTGTGATCATTGGGCTGGTATTCTACTTGCAGCTGGTCTACTTCCTAGTAGTCAGAAGACTACGCGGTTAGCAAAACTGTCTCCAGAACCGGAGCAGAGTAGCGCCTAAGGTGGCTTGTCATGGCTCGGGCTTTTCCATCCCCGATTTTGGTTATGTTTCGGCAATCCTTCTTGGCTGGGCATCAGCGCCGTGAGGCTTCGTGGTAACGACCTTTGGAGCTTAAATAATTAACCGGCTACAAGTGCGTCATATCGGTCGGCAGTGGATAGGTTCAAGGCTAAACCATTTTGGTAAAACTTAATTTGACCGCGACACCAGAATGATGCTCGGTCCAGGTTAATAATTGCGATGACAGTAGGCTATATCATTGCATTGCTGGGGACTGGCTTGGTGGCTGGATTTGCTGGTGGGCTTTTAGGGGTAGGGGGCGGATTTATTATGACTCCTGTCCAGTACTGGGTATATACCGACATGGGCTTACCATCGGATGTTGCCATTAGGTTAGCTTTTGGGACAAACCTCCTTGTGTTCCTGACCACGGCAACGAGCAGCGCCTGGGGACACCAACGAATGGGCGCAGTGTGGTGGAAAGCAGCAATGGTTTTGGGTAGCTGTGGTTTTATCGGAGCGCTTAGTGGAGCAACAGCCGCTGCCCACATTCCTGGCTCAGTATTGAAGATTATATTTGGGGCGGCTGTTCTGGCTATTGCCATCAGAATGCTGGTCGCTCTGCCGTCTGCGGTGGCCGAAGAGCCGAAAGACAACGCCTGGCTGTGGGCTGCCTGGGCACTTCCGGCAAGTTTCGTCTCCGGGCTGATAGGGCTCGGCGGTGGCGTATTGATGGTGCCGATAATGGTGCTGGCCTTTAAATTCAAGATGCACATCGCAGTGGGTACTTCAGCAGCTATGATGATGGTGACCAGTGTCGGGGGGGTCGTGGGGTATATGGTCAATGGCCTAGGGGTGGCTGGCATCCCGTCGCCTTCGATTGGTTATGTCTATATCTGGTCTTGGCTATGTCTAGCGGCTACCAGCATAGCCACGGTTCAGCTAGGCGTCAGGACAGCACATCGTCTTCCGGCGAAGCACTTGCGGCGGATTTTCGCTGTTCTCGCCATCTATATCGGACTAAGGATGCTAGGCCTATTTAGCTGGCTGGAGTGGCCAATCTAGCAGGGGTATTTTGGTTTGCTTCAGAATTGCTGAGGTGGTACACATGGCGAACCGGGTGACGATGATTACATGCTCTGGTTTATTGCCCATATCTGCGATTGAGTGCGAGAGATGATCCTTTTAGGCGGTTCTTAAGGCGAACCTTCAACCGCCGATTTTTTCGGGCCAGCAGGGCCTTAATCTCTGCGGTGCTCATCCTGTAGCTCAAGCTTCCACTGTAAGACTGCTCAACATATACTTCAAGGGATGTAAAGCTTTCTATAATGGCTGACTTGCTGTCCTCGAGTTGCTTCCCATCACCTCCTGCTGTAAGATAGCAAAATAAAAAGTAGCCTTATGATTGCTTCTAAGCTTGGAAAAACTCTCCCTTCGCCACCGACGCTGTCAGTAAGGATACTATGAGCAATATCTCCACCAATATCGGACGCCTACTCTCAGTCAGAGCAACATATGGCCTGATACTGGCGCTAATCTTTGGCCTTGCCTTCTCCCTAAGAGTATGTCTGCCGTATGAAAGCGTTTTTGCTGAGGATTGGGTTAGGTTCGGGGGGACTGACCCCTGGTATCATATGCGATTGGTGGAGAACCTGGTTCACCATTTCCCCCATAGGATCTTCTTCGACCCTTATGGTTTTTATCCCTCGGGACAGAGTGTGCTAGGTATCGCTCCCCTTTACGATCTACTGCTCGGATTTCCCATATGGATCCTTGGGCTGGGTTCTCCAACCCAAGGAACTATAGAAACAGTGGGCGCGTATTTCCCGGCTATTCTAGGGGCTCTGGTTACCATACCAGTGTACTTTATCGGGAAAGAACTTTTTAGCAGGAATGCCGGCTTGCTCTCCGCTGCTCTGATTGCCATACTGCCGGGTGAATTTCTAACCCGTTCCGTGTTAGGGTTTACTGACCATCACGCCGCTGAGGTCCTTTTCAGTACGGTAACCATCTTGTTCTTCATATTAGCCCTCAAAAGGGCAAAGGAGAAGGAGACGTCTTTTAAGCATATCCGGAATAGAGAGTGGAGAAATGTCAGCAAGCCCCTGATTTATGCCCTGTTAACCGGAATAGCTCTGGGAATGTATCTCCTTTCCTGGGCGGGTGGGCTGCTCCTGGTATTCATATTACTTAGCTACGTGGTGCTTCAATACATCGTCGATCACCTGAGAGGTAGATCGACTGACTATCTCGGCATTATTGGGGTACCAATGTTTGTCGTCCCTTTGATAATGATGGCCCCATTCATAAACCAACTTGCCTATAGGGAACTCTACCTCACGTCGTCGATTGTCGGCATGTTGGCCTTCCCCGTGCTCGGTGGCATTTCCAAGCTGATGGAAAGCAGAAACATAGGGCGAGCTTATTATCCTCTGGCTCTGGCAGGTCTTGGTTTGGTCGGTTGGGGAGGTCTTCGTCTTATCGATCCTTCTGTGCTCCACTCCATACTGGGGAACTTGAACATTATATTCATACCACGTACAGAGGAGACCATTTCTGAGGCACGACCACTATTCTATACATATGGCTCCTTCTCGTTTGCTCCGGCATGGGATAGATTCAGCACCAGCTTATTCATTGCCCCTATATCGCTGGTTCTAATAGTCTACGCTGCTGTTAAGAAGGTAAGCGCTGAGAAAATATTATTCCTCGTCTGGAGTGTGATGATGGCGGCTGCTATGCTGGGGCAAGTTCGATTCGCCTACTATCTGGTGGTGAATGTTGCTCTTCTCAGTGGATACTTTTGCTGGAGAATACCGGGATGGATTTCGGCCACCTTGGGCTGGTATGGCTTTAAAGAAGCACCGCAGCCTAAAGGAGCAAAGGTCGATGACAGGTGGAAAAAGAAAAAGCTGCCAAAAGGGAAAAAGCTAAGGGCCAAGGAAAGGAGGAGACAGCCAAAGGGGGTTATCGCTAGATACCTCAGGCCGAGGTATGTCTCTGGTGCCTTAGCTACAGTAGTGGTGTTCTTCCTGGTATTTTATCCCAACATTGGCAAGGCCACGAACATGGCCAGCAACCCCTTGGGTCCCAATGAGGACTGGCATGATTCGCTAGTTTGGATGAGAGATAATACCCCAGACCCCTTCCAGGACCCCGATTTCTATTATGAATTATATGAAAGACCTCCGGGAGAGGAGTATGACTATCCACCCTCGGCCTATGGGGTGATGAGTTGGTGGGACTATGGTTATTGGATTACAGGCATTGCTCATCGCATACCGAATTCCAATCCGGGGCACGCCACTGCTGGCCCAGCTCAGTTCTTCACCGCTCAGGACGAATCTTCGGCCAACGAAATACTCGATAGATTAGGTTCCAGGTATATCATCATTGACGTCGAGATGGCCGTTCCTTATAAAGTCGTTGCCGGTATGATAAGTACGCAAAAATTCTACGCTATGGCTGTCTTCGCTGGAAAGAGCGAATCCCAGTTTTATGAGATTTACTATCAGGAAACAGGGGGCAGACTAGAACCTATACCCGTATATTATCCTGCATATTATCAATGCATGTCCTCCAGATTGTACAACTTTGATGGGAAGGAAGTGGTTCCTCAGAATTCGACCTGGGTCATCTCATACGCGGAGAGGCAGGGATATAAGGAAATCCTGACTACTGAATTGTTCCCCACATATGAGGATGCAAAGGCGTATTTAGAAAGCCAAACATCTCCAAACTACAGAATAGTGGGCAACGACCCCTTCATTAGCCCTGTGCCCCTGGAGAAATTGGAACACTACCAGCTCGTTTATGAATCCGATACCTGGGGGGCAAAACGAGGAGATGAGATAATGTCCTACTGGGTTGAGATATTCGAGTATGACAATGTTTAGCAATCTTACCTTTTGTCATTCTGAGCTCTATGGGGCGAAGAACCTTCTTATAGACTCTTCGCTCAGAGTTATACTTACTATTAATAAACATAATAAACATAATAAACACTCTCTTGAGTATCTACCCTGAAAACGCTCCCCTACTCCTATTCCACAAACCGGCAGTGTATTGACAGAGGTTTCCAGTTGTGGTAAAAGGCATGATCTCGTTCAGATAAGATGGGTGACACCTCAAAGTGTAGGGGGTTATCTTACGCTTTAGGTTTGAGATGTGCCCTGGCAGTTCTTTATGTCATTGCGAGCGAAGCGAAGCAATCCCAGGAAAGGGAACCCCAAATAGGAGATTGGTGCGGCACTGCGTGCCTCGCCATGACAAGGAAGGAAGTTATGTGTCACTAATGTATTGAACGAGTAGGGGGGATTGTTTGGTAACGCTCCATTTTGTATCTGAGGTAAAATGAGCGCCAGATACAAAAATTTGAATTAATAAACAATCTCTTGTTATGGGTATTGACAATGGCTTTTGTTTGTAGTAAAAGTATTGACAAAGGCTTTTGTTTGTGGTAAAAGGCGGGGGTATTGACAAAAGATTGTTTTTGTGGTAAAAGGCCACAAAGTTTGGCTGATAGGGTATTGACAAAGTCGGAAGTTTGTGATAGAGTGCTCAGGTTATTGTGGAGGAGGATGGTAGGTGCGGTGCGGTTGACGGTTGGAGAATAGGTGAGAGAGCAGATAGCTTCATCATCGGAAAGCAATCGAATAGGGCTTAAAACTGTGGATGTAGGGCTGACCTTGCAAAGCGAGGTTGGCTTTTATGTTATATTTGGGAAAGGAGGA
>CAYWDP010000126.1:0-5141 GCA_964457045.1 uncultured Dehalococcoidia bacterium | reverse complement strand
AGTATAATCTCCGCTCCTGAGACAGGCAAGCTGGACTGAACGTTGGGTAACATTTCTGACTTTTGTTGGATTTTCAAAAGTCGTAGTTCCAAGGGCTTTACCTTTGATACCACTAAGGTTATACTCTTTGGCTAGACCAAGGCAGCAAAGAGGAGTAGCTTTCTGGTGAGTGTCATGGAGTCTACTCGTTGCTGACGAGAGACGGAGTGGTGTTATGCGAGATAACTTCCTCGAAGTGGTTGCATGGGAGTACAAGGCTTTAAGAGCCGAGATTGAAGAATGTTACAAACACTCCTTCCACATATTTGCCTGGGGGACGAGCTTACTTCTAACTGGCGTAGGGCTGATACTGCACTACTTACCCTCAAAATTTCTGTTCCTGCCGATGCCAGTTGCCGCTACCTTAGCGGCTATCTGGCTAGGACAACTTGTACGGATAAATCGAGCAGGACAATATCTAAGATTTATTGAGGCCAAAGTGAATATCTATCTCCATAAAACGGAACCTCGCTGGCAGCCCATATGTGCTGAGATGCAACAAGAAGTGCAACAATGGGAGGAAAAGTTACACGCGAAAAATTTTGGATATGACTTTACGAAGCCTCTGTATTGGGAAATATGGTTGGCCGCACAGCGAGGCAAGACGCCAGCCACAGGTCATCTAAGTTGGCTTTATGTAGTTGAGGCCAGTGTTTTCCCAGGGGTTTTCTTAGCTTGTCCTTTCTTTTATGTAGCAGTTATAGGGGCGCCAGCATATTGGTATGGCATTTTGGCCTCTATCTCCGTTCTGGTCATCGGCCTCTACTGGAAGATAGCAAAATGGCTAGGATTAATGTAACACTTTCTCATCTGCTTTGCCATTTGCGATGGAAGAACCTCAATAGCCACTGTCAGGCCTCGTAGCTGCATTCTATGGATTACCTCCGGACCAAAGATGATAGCTCCGCCGTTTGCAAGCTGTAGACAGTGGCATTGTGGAGTGGAAAACGCGATACTTGAGTGGAACGAAGCGGCCGCTTGTCAATGCTAATTGGTAGTGCATATCAGTCTCGAAATAGTCAGTACTGCCAACGTGGTAAATTAGTGAGGAAGCTTGACCTACTATGTTACAATTTCACAGCAGAGTTCACCTGCTACATCCTAATAAGAGAGGGGCGTCAGCGTTTCCTGGGAGGAAGACGAGGATGAGGGTGAACTACTGCTGGAAGTAGAGCGCTCTGGAAACAAAGTGGTACTCGCGATCACGAGAAGAAAATTCACCCTGGACGTATCCCGTGTCGATGGTAGGGAGCTGCGTCGTATGAGCAAGGTGCTCCAGAAGATGAACTTTGACAAGGCCATCAGGCTGACAGGACTCTGACAGGTGGCTTGAAAGTGACAGCGTTATGTGCTATTAACCATCCTTCACCAGGGGCCCTGTGTTCTCCCCTTGGCAATGACCCTTATTGGTCTCGGCGCGGGCAACAATTCTCGGAAATGTATGCTGTGCTTCCTGAATCCCAAGCGTCTTTAGCCAGACGAGGCCTTGCCTTCGCCGCTGGCCGAACCGCTTAGAATTAAACGCTCAGGTCAACAAACAGGTGGAAGACTTCCACTGATTTACTGGCGTCTTGAGGGTGGGTATGTCTACTGGTGAAGCGCGTCTCAGACTGAGCATGCAATGTCTCGGGTGTGAATGATGGGTGTTCGGTTGTCGCTCTCTGGCCCTCGGACACAGCAGTGGTCATGTCCTTTAGTTTGCAGAAATGTAGAAGCACGCCGTAGTTCTGGCGCCATGTAAGGTAATTGAACAGCTGGTCAACTGCATCCTTATATGCCTTGGCTCCCGACCAGAACTTGCACTCGCATATCAGGACGTGCCCCGAATCCACCCGCAAAGAGATGTCAGTTTTCCCCAGCTTATAAAACGTCTCGCCGGTGGTGCTTCCTGGGTAGTTGGCATTCATCATTCCGACTAGGAGGTCTCGTAGTTCCTCCTCGTCCATTTTCTGGTAGGTTCTGGGGGCGACCTCAAACTGCTGGGTGTACTGTTCAATGAAGTCTACGAGCGATACTACGTCATTTCGGTTCAAGGTGGACTCAGCCTTGCTGGTGGGCTTTGGTTTTTCGATGACTGTGTGCAACTGGCGGGGTTTGATCTCTATGGGTTTGATCTTGGCATTAGGGTCTCGATGCAACGGGATATTCAGCTTCTGTAGTAGCGCATCGGTGCTACCTCGCTTCTCTTCCAGTTGCTTCCGTTTTGCTTCCCAAACTGGTCGAATCCGGTCCCTTAGTTGCTTATTCCCAGCCTCGATATCTCTGTTTCGATTCCCGAGCCAAAAGCGGACTGCCTCAACTCCCTTTTGGACTCCTTGTTCAGTTGCTTCCACCTCGTGGACAAGGACGTTGCCTTCAAATCCCCACCTCGGCTCCGCCTGTGTAGCCCACGTTGTTGAGGGCCCAAACTTGAAATACTCGGACCGTTGTGGGTGAGGTGAAATGGGAATGCGGAGGCGAATTCGTTGCTCTTCAACTTGGTAAGTTCGGCCATCAAATGCGTCTCTATGTTGACGTTTAACAAAGAACGATTCCACTGTCATCTGAGACTCATCCCATAACAGTGGCTCCCACTTCGCCTCGTCCACCAAGAAGTTCAAGTACTCGTCGAAGTCCACTTCTAGGAGGTAGTTGGGGTCCTCCTTGTCCAGCCTTTCATGAGTAATACGGTGTATCTGCTGGTAGTAAGCCTGAAATGTCGGCCCAGGCAGACGACCCATTCAGGAAGCGGAGGAAGAGGTTGATGCGCTGCTGGTAGGATTGGATGGTGCGCGGGCTGCAGCCTTCGACATGGCGGCTGAGGATGAAGCCCTCCAGCGTTTTTTGCAGATCTACGTTTCTAGACGTATCTGCGAGGCCGGAAATCTGCGGCTCTAAAACCATTCATTTTCGCACCCCAACCTTTATTTTGTATCTGAAGTGCCGAGGACCAGAGTCGAACTGGTGACACGCGGATTTTCAGTCCGCTGCTCTACCACCTGAGCTACCTCGGCAGCAAGAGACATTTTAATGCACCCGATTTTAGCCTGTCAACAGAGGCTAGGTCAGAGCGTTTAAAAACGTAGGGACGGGTCTAAAGACCCGTCCGAGCGCTGGACAGACCTAAAGGTCTGTCCCTACATTAGAGTGTAAAGGCAGCAGCAAAGTTGCTAGATAACTTCGCGGATTGGATAAAGAATACGATAAGAGGATATAATAAAGGGTGTTTATTTGTCACTCTGACCCTGAACGAAGTGAAGGGGAAGGGTCTCTAGATTCTTCGGTCGCCCAAGGCGACCTCAGAATGACCAATAGGATGGCTAAACAATCTCCATAATAGACTTTTGACAGGTTCAATGGCTTACCCTGACAGCATCCTGCATAAAGTTACTAGACCAGCTCGCTACACGGGAGGCGAGTGGAACAGCGTTATTAAAGATTGGCAGGCAGTGGAGGTAAAGGTGGCTCTGGCCTACCCAGACCTCTATGAGATTGGCATGTCCAATCTAGCCCTGCCCATCCTTTATGACCTGCTCAATAAGCAACCCGGTGTCCTGGCTGAAAGGGTGTATGCCCCCTGGGTTGATATGGAAGCAGCCATGCGTCAGGCAGCTATCCCCCTTCTCAGCCTGGAATCCCAGCGACCATTGGCGGAGTTTGACATCCTCGGCTTCTCCTTAGGTTACGAGCTAACCTATACTAATGTGCTCAACATGCTCGACCTGGCTGGCATACCCCTCCTAGCCAGCGAGAGAGGTGAATCACACCCCCTAATAATAGCTGGTGGTAGCTGTGTGGTTAACCCCGAGCCGATGGCAGACTTTATTGACCTTTTTGTCATCGGCGAGGGAGAGGAAGTAACCCTAAACTTAATCGACACCTTTCGGAGATGGAAAAAGGAGGGTGGCAGGAGGGAGGAGCTATTATCTAGCCTAGCCAACATCCCCGGTATCTACGTGCCCAGCTTCTACGAGGTCAACTATCATCCTGACAGTACTGTTGCCGGCATTGAACCCACAACGCCACTGGCAAAGCCAAGTGTTCAGTGGTGCATCGTAGCAGAGTTGCCTCCACCGGTTATCAGACCTGTGGTCCCCTATATAGAGGTAATCCATGACCGTGGCGCAGTGGAGATTCAGCGGGGTTGTACCCGAGGCTGCCGCTTCTGCCAAGCAGGCATAATTTACCGTCCTCTGCGATATCGAAATCCAGAAGAAATAACCCAGGCAGTAGCCCAGTTAATAAAGAACTGCGGCTACAGTGAGGTATCGCTGGTTTCCCTTAACACCAGTGATTATCCCGGCATCGACTCCCTGGTGAGCACCCTGGTGAAACGCTACGGCGATTATCCTCTCACCCTCTCCCTCCCCAGCTTGCGTATTGACAGCTTCTCCGTAAGACTGATGGACTCCCTTCGTTTTGCCAAGAAACCCGGGCTCACCTTCGCCCCTGAAGCAGGGAGTGAGCGGCTACGTCAGGTGATCAATAAGGCTATAGCAGAGGAGCAGATTCTAGACACAATAGCTGCCGCTTTGGGAAAAGGATGGACAAATTTCAAGCTTTACTTTATGGTCGGCCTGCCAACAGAAACTATGGAGGATGTAGAAGGTATTGTGCACTTGGTAAGCAAGCTACGCAATCTGAAAAGAGGCGGCCAACCAAGGATTAAACTCAGTGTATCAACCTTTATACCCAAGGCACATACTCCCTTCCAATGGCTTGCCCAAAATAGTCAGGAGGAGCTAAAGCTCAAATATGAAATGCTCAAGCGAGGTCTGCGGAGCATAAAAGCTCAACTCTCATGGGAAGACCCCGAGTCAAGCCTGCTGGAAACTGTCCTATCGCGGGGGGACCGCCGCATGAGCCAGGTGATTCACCATGCCTGGCAACTTGGTGGCACCTTCGATGCCTGGCACGAGCGCTTTAGCTATAAAAATTGGCTAAAAGCCTTCGATAAAGCGGGGCTTGACCCCGGCTTTTACGCCTATCGACAGCGAGATCTGGAGGAACTACTGCCCTGGTCTCACATAGATGTAGGAGTAAGCCCGGCGTTTTTAAAGCAAGAATATCAGCGCACCTTCGAAGCCAAGGAAACCCCTGACTGCAGTCAATCTCGATGCAAC
>CAYWDP010000125.1:1849-5147 GCA_964457045.1 uncultured Dehalococcoidia bacterium | reverse complement strand
TCACTTCCCGCAGCATTTGTTGTATTTCTGGCTGCTAGTCAACCTTTAATATTTCTAGCTTTGTTTTTTGAGCTATTAGATCAAAGTGCATGTTATAGTGTAGGAGAGGAACATTATTTTCTATAGCCAGGAGAGCAATATATGTGTCTGCCAGGGGAACAGTAACCCCTTCTCTGAACAAGTCAAAGGAAAACCTGGATAATCGCCCCCAGAAATCATCTTCCACCGGCAGGTAGATTAACCCCTTTAATAATTCGCTGAGTCTCTCGTATTCTTTCTTTGACCTTGTCCCTCGTAATATCTCCACCTTTATAATCCCAGGGAGGAGTATCTCTTCTTCAATTATCAACCGCTTCACTGCTTCTTTCAATTTAGCAGCACCTTTAGGGCGGAAGGACTCTATCCAGGCAGAGGTATCAATTATCACCCTACTCATCGGCTCTCATTTTCTCCAGTTCTTCCAGGGTATAGCCAAAATCATAATTGCCAATGAGTGAGGCAAGCCTCTCCCTTCTTTTCAGATTGAGGTATGTTCCTATAGCAGTGACTATCGCCTCTTTCTTTGTCTTAGCCTGGGTCTCTTTCAATAAGTCCTTCATTAGCTCGTCTTGTATATCTATGAGTGTTCTCATACAAAGCCTCCTTTATATATCAATTGAGCTAAAATCAGTATATCACAATCAGTGGGTAAAAGCAACCAAATTTCAAATGCGGTTCTACTTCCCGCAGCACCTTTTGTATTTCTTGCCGCTGCCGCAGGGGCAGGGGTCGTTGCGCCCTACCTTCTTCCCTGCGGGTACTGCCTCCCGCTGGCTGGCAGCAGTAAGAGGCGTAGCAGCCTCTTTCTTCACCAGACTGACATGGTAGATGCTGTGCACTACATCGTGCTGAATAGTGGACATGAGATTCCGAAACCGGTCATATCCACCAATCCGATAGGCATCCACTGCCCGTACCTGGCGCATACTCTGCCAGCCTGCCTCCTGACGCATCTCCTCCATCATGGTCAGGTGCTCCATCCACAGGTTGTCCAGGGTGCGCAGCATCACCAGACGCTCCAGCAGGCGCATATTCTCTTGGCCCATCTCTTTTTCCCTCGCCTCGTAGAGAGCCTCAGCATGCTCCATCAACCTGGCTTCGATCTCCTCTGGACGCATCTGAGAAAGGGCATGGCGATTCAGCTCTGAGGGTAAAGGCAGGATACGGTTTGCCTCCTCCAGCAACCCTTCTATATCAGGCTGCTCATCGCCAAGATGAGCTGCCACCAAATCCTGGAGCTCCTCTCGGACCATAGACTGGATACTGGCTTTAAGGTCGGTGCTGCTGAGGATCCTCTTTCTCTCACCATAGACTACCTCACGGTGCTTGTTCACCACATCGTCATAGTCCACCAAGTGCTTACGGATTTCGAAGTGATAACCCTCAACTCGAACCTGAGCACTTTCAATAGCCTTGCCCACCAGAGAGTGCTCAATGGGGACCTCATCACCAATCCCGGCCCACTCCATAAAGCCCTTGACCCTATCGCCACCGAAGCGACGCACCACATCATCCTCCAGGGAAACATAGAAACGAGAGCTTCCTGGGTCTCCCTGACGCCCTGACCGACCGCGAAGCTGGTTATCAATACGCCTGGCCTCATGCCTCTCGGTACCGAGGACGTGAAGCCCACCAAGCTGAACTACCTTTTTATGGTCCGCCAGCCACTCCTCTTCCTTTCGACCTTCGGGATTTCCCCCCAGGATGATATCCACACCCCGCCCAGCCATATTGGTAGCCACTGTCACTGCCCCCGGTTGCCCAGCCTGAGCCACAATATAGGCCTCCTTCTCATGGTGCTTGGCATTTAATACTTGATGGGGTACCCCCTGCTTTTTCAGCAACTCACTGAGGTATTCTGATTTCTCAATAGAGGTGGTGCCTATCAGCACCGGGCGCTGTTCCTTATAGAGACTCTCTATCTCATTGGCTACAGTACGAAACTTAGCCTCCTCGGTTCTATATATCTGGTCGGCATAATCATCGCGAATCATCGGTTTATTGGTGGGAATTTCCACCACCTCGAGGTTGTATATCTTGTGAAACTCCTCAGCTTCGGTGACTGCCGTCCCTGTCATACCAGCCAGCTTCTGATAAAGGCGGAAGTAGTTCTGGAAGGTAATGGTGGCCATGGTTACACTCTCCCGCTCTATCTTTACCCTCTCCTTGGCTTCGATGGCCTGGTGCAATCCCTCAGAGTATCTCCGCCCAAGCATCAGCCGACCGGTGAACTCATCAACGATGATAACCTGCCCATCCTTGACCACGTAATCTCTGTCCCTCCGGTAGAGTAGATGGGCTTTGAGAGCGTTCTCCACATGGTGCTTAAGAACATAATTGCCTTGATCATAGAGGTGACCTGCCTTCAGCACGCCCTCTTTTCTGAGCATATTCTCCATCTTTTCCATACCGGCTTCTTCGGTAAGATAAACAGCTCGCTCCTTGGACTCTATGGTGTAGTCCTGTGGCGTCAGCCGGGGGACGAGTCTGGCCACAGTCTGGTATAGCCGCGTTGCCTCTTCTGCCGGACCACTGATGATGAGTGGGGTGCGGGCTTCATCAATGAGGATGTAGTCTACCTCGTCCACAATGGCATAGTTTAAGGGGCGCTGCACACACCGGGAGAGGTCAAGCACCATATTGTCTCGCAGGTAGTCAAAGCCAAACTCATTGTTGGTGCCGTAAGTGATATCAGCCTCATAGGCCTGGCGGCGGGAGACAGGACGCATGAATCTCCACCTCGGGTCTTCCGAGTCGTAATCAGGGTCATAGAGATAAGAGGCGTCATGCTGGATACTGGCTACGCTCACCCCCAGGGCGTGGTAAATGGGTCCCATCCAGTGAGGGTCACGCTTTGACAGGTAGTCATTGACGGTAACCAGGTGGCAACCCTGACCGGTGAAGGAATTGAGGTATAAGGGGAGGGTAGCTACCAAGGTCTTGCCTTCACCTGTCTTCATCTCGGCGATCTTCCCCTGGTGGAGGACTATCCCTCCCATAAGCTGAACATCGAAGTGGCGCTGACCCAGGGTCCGCCTGGCTGCCTCACGAACGGCGGCGAAGGCCTCCGGGAGAAGATTATCCAGCTTCTCCCCCTTTTGATACCGAGCCTTGAATTGGTCGGTCTTAGCCCGCAGCTCAGCATCACTAAGTCGTTCAAATTCAGGCTCTAGGGCATTTACCCTGTCTACCAAGGGTTGCAGCCGCTTAAGCTCTCTCTCATTGGAATCAACTAGACTCCCCAGCCACTTGAACATGC
>CAYWDP010000125.1:0-1749 GCA_964457045.1 uncultured Dehalococcoidia bacterium | reverse complement strand
CTCTCACTCAAACATGGCCCCCACAGAGAGACCGGTGTGGATGCGGCGGATGGCCTCACCTAGAAGGGGCGCTATGGAAAGGACCGTAATCTTTGACAGCTTTTTGCCTCCCGCAACAGGGATGGTGTCAGTGACTACCACCTCCTTCACCGGAGAAGATTCTATCCTTTGAATGGCAGGACCGGAGAAAACAGGGTGAGTGCAGCAGGCATAGACCTCCTTTGCCCCCTGTTGCTGTAGGGCAGTCACTGCACCGATAAGCGATCCAGCGGTATCAATCTCGTCATCTACAGTAAGGGCACGCATCCCCCCGACCTCCCCAATAACGTTTAGGGTCTCAGTCTTATCAATGTTCCCCACCCGCCGCTTCTCAATAATAGCCAGTGGGGTATTGAGCCTTTCCGCCAGGTCCCTGGCCCACTTGGAGATGCCGATATCGGTAGCTACTACTACCAGGTCATCTAATGCCTTCTCCTCAAAGTAGCGACTGAGAAGATAGAAAGCGGTCAGCTCGTCTACGGGAATTTGGAAAAAGCCCTGGATCTGGGCGGCATGCAGGTCTACCGTAAGCAATCGATCCGCTCCAGCTACAGTAAGAAGGTCGGCTATCAGCCTTGCCGTTATGGGCACTCGAGGCTGGTCTTTCTTGTCCGTGCGCCCATAGCCATAGTAGGGAATTACCGCAGTGATTCTTCCCGCCGAGGCACGCTTTAGGGCATCAAGCATAATAAAAAGCTCCATTAAGCTCTTATTTACCGGGGAGCAAATTGGCTGGACGACAAAGACATCCCTCTCCCGGACATTTTCCAGGATGCGAACGAAGATATTCTCGTTGCTGAATTCAAAGACCTCGGCTTTACTCAAGGGCACGCCTAGATAATCACATATCCCCTGGGCTAAAGCAGGATGAGCATTGCCAGCGAATACCTTCAGTTCATCAATCATTGCCCCTCCTCAAGACTAACCTTAGCAAGCCCAGTATAACATAATGGCGCTCAGTCGGACAATGTAGCCATTCAATACATCAGTGACAAACAACTTCCTTCCTTGTCATTGCGAGGCACAAAGTGCCGAAGCAATCTCCTATTTGGGTTTCCTTCTTCTGGGATTGCTTCGCTTCGCTCGCAATGACATAAAGAACCGCCAGAGCATATCCCAAACTTAAAGTGGAGATATCCCTTACGCTTTCAAGGCGTCGCTCATCTATCTGAACGAGTTCATCAGCCAAAAAGAAAGAGGTTGATTAACCATCCTTTCTGTCAATTCTGAGGTCGCCTTGGGCGACCGAAGAATCCTTCCCATTGCTCAGGACGGCGTCTAGAGACCCCTCCCCCGATAAATCGGAGCGCTACAGAAATTTTTGTGGTGAAGGGCTTCCAAAATACCCGAAAATTAAAGCCAAAATCAAAAAAACAGTCTTCAGACAATCGGCTAAAAAGAAAGACCCCGTAATCCTTACGAGGTCTTTCCTTAAGGCTCTATCAGATTCAGGCTAAGTTACCTCTATACCAGCCCGCTGTAGCGCTCGTCCCTCTTGTGGAAGGCTTCCCTTGCTCCCTTGTCTCTTCTTTCCTTAAAGAAATTGTACTCGTCATCCTCCCATCTCAGGTTGGTAAACAGGGTATGCGAGATATAACCAGGGATAAAATCGAAGATCAGCCCCAGCCGGTCATAGATAAGGTGGCGGGTTGCCTTGCCAATGGCAATGCCATCGCGGGGGAGGAGGGACATCGCCTTGGCTAGCTTCAT
>CAYWDP010000124.1:0-5158 GCA_964457045.1 uncultured Dehalococcoidia bacterium | reverse complement strand
TATTTGGGTTCAAAATATAGATGAGATAGCATACTTAACAATCTAGCGGATTGTTCAATGTCACCTGGTAACTATGTGCCTGCCTTGACAACCAAGTGAAAGGGGTATATTTAATGGTTTGGCAAGTGATGAAGATTACCTTACCGCCAGTTGAAGTAGGAAATCCCAGTTGAGGAGGTAGAAGGAATGGCTGAGCTAAAGATGCTACAACTTTCTTCAAAGGAGGCTCACCAGTTCGCATTGCTAGCCTGGAGTCAAATCTACGCCAATTCCCTTCGGGCATTAGTGGATAAGTTTGGCTCAGAGGAGGCGCTGAGACTTCTCCAGCCCTATCTTCAGAGGGTGGGCAAGGACGCGCCTGCCATGGCGCAAATGATGGGCATCACTGATAATGACGCCGTCGCCATCGCTTCCCTTATCCACCTCTTTGATGAGCAGGTGCTTCTAGTTGAGGGCAAGCCCACAGAGGTCAGCCCAGAGAGGGTAGTGAAGGAGATTACCAAGTGCCCCTTCCAGGACTTTGGGCCGGAGTTTTGCCTGGCTCTACTGAGCGCAAATCAGGGGATGGTTGAGGCTATAAATCCTGAATACAAGTTTACGATGCCCAAGTTCATCCCCAACGGTGACCCCGTCTGCCAGTGGATTCTAGAGAAAAAGTAGTGTCACGGTTTATCTCAGATAAAGCAAGTGTTTAACCTTGCTCCTGCCACAGTTGAGGGGAAAAAGCAGCTGAGTGAATGGGAGAGGTAAGCAGCCAGGCGGATTTGGAGTAGACACTGAGGCTGCAGCAGCTACTTCTTCAAACATGGTTGAATCAGAGCCTTATGTGATGCGAGTTGATCGACCATTCGTATTTGTAATTCGAGACAGTCATTCTCAGACCATACTGTTTATTGGAAAAATCGTTGAACCGACTTTGGAGTAAGAGTCTGAAGGCAGGTATAATAAAGCTAAGAAGGCAAAGGAAGCGATGGTGGAAGTGAAGCACAAACTTATAACGGCCTCGGCAGTATTTGTAGTCCTGGCTTTGGCACTAACCTCCTTCCCCGATACCGGGCTTGCCCTGGGCATCCCCGAAACGGAGTGGGACAAGACCTTTGGCGGCCCAAGCGCGGATTATGGCTCTTCTGTTAAGCAGACCTCTGACGGCGGCTATATTATAGCAGGAGGCACGGAGTCCTTTGGAGTCGCCAATATGGATGTATGGCTGATAAAGACGAACTCCACCGGACACGAGGAATGGAACGTGACCTTTAACAGCTCTGGCCGCGATTATGGCCATTCTGTTGAGCAAACCTCTGACGACGGCTATATCATAGCAGGATACACGGGCCCTCGGGCTGGCGAGTTTGATGTTTGGCTGATAAAGACGGATTCATCAGGGAACAAACTGTGGGATAAGACCTTTGGTGGCGCGGGTGATAACCGTGGCCATTCTGTTGAGCAGACCTCTGATGGTGGCTACATCATAACAGGAAGGACAGGCTCGCATGGGCTTGGCAAGGCGGACGTGTGGCTGATAAAGACGGATTCCAACGGAAATGAGCAATGGAACAAGACCTTTGGCGGTTCATATGATGATTATGGCAATTCTGTGCAGCAGACCTCCGATGGTGGCTATATCATAGCAGGATTTGCGGCCTCTTCTGGGGATTACCCTGATGTGCGGCTGATAAAACTAAAGCCTATTTCGCCTGAAGGGGAAAACGGAGCGGGAGGATTACCCTTCTGGATTTGGATTGCCATAGGGGTAGGCGTTGTCCTTATCGCGGGTATTGTGCTAGGGCGTCGCCTAGCTCGCAGATAAGGCAGGCTGAAGAGGCATTCAGCTACGAGTTCTGAGTCACCTACTGTAACGCACTAACAGGGGGGCATCGCCTGAACAATTTATCCAGTTCACACTCGCTCTGCCATTGCACAAAAGTCCAAATTGTTCATTGGTCACAATCTGACGGAGTGTGATCCAACAATTCGCCCTATTGTGCAGTAACTGCTGTGTTGCAACCTAACGCAGTAGGTGTTAGGGGCGAGGACTAAAGAAGCCACCAGCAAAAGGGAACAGCAACTGCACAACTTTGGGCCAAATGTGGAAGCAATTGTCAGTTAAGGGCGGCTCGTCCCATGCCGCATTCTACCCTGCCTTGGTAGCCATGTGCTTTACCATTCGAGACAAGCTTGACCATCAGCAAATATGGTCAGCACACCATCCGTAGCAGACACTACTACGCCAATAGGTCTACTTATGGCCGTTGTCTCAGCAACGGATCTATGCCGCGTCCCCTTATGGGAACGCAGCCTGATCTTCTTGGCAGTTGCTGGTGGGCATAGTCGCATGCCAATGCATCTAACCTGACCGGTGTCATCAATAACAACCGCACCGTCAGGCACTGCGCACACACATAGCTCGGCCGAACTAGCCGCAGCAACGTTGGTCCTGATAGTTACTCCCTGGATAACTCAGGTGTTCATTACGGGAGGAGCCATGCTATCTTTATTTCACTAGGGGCAGCCAGTCGCTAAGGCTCACTATATCCTCATCCTCGGCACTAAACTCCTGTATCAACAGGTGATCTACGAGGTACCGTTTAGTCTCGGTGAAACCCCATTCGGGATAGCCTTCAAACAGGGGACCTCCTATCCTGTACTTTACGGCTGCGTCATAGTAGGCTTGACCGTCAAAGTTCTCGGCCCCCACCTTTTCGATTGCGTTCTTCAAAATGTCGAAGGTGTAGATCAAATTGTGAACTCCACCTACATAAGCCAAACCCGCGTAGATTACATCCTCCTTTTGCCCAGGGCGGTATTTATCAAGAAGCTCCTTGGCCAGATCAACGATAGGGGTGTCATCACTCCAGAAGGGAGCCGAATTTGAGGTCAAGGTGCCGTCAAGGCCTTCATAGCCCAGCATGTCCACAAAGAAACCTCGGTAAGAAGCTGCACCGGCGCTCGTATCGATAAACGTGGCACTATACCCCCTGCGTTGAAACTCCTCTATGAAAGAACCCATGGGAAAGCCGACTGCGCTTATATAGTCGCAGTCTTTCAGCGCATCTACTTCATGACCCCATGTCGGCGTGCCAAAAGGAGCCTTATAGGTACCGGCGTACTCAAACTCATTCGGATGCTCCTGGCAATATTCCTCCATGGCCTCCTCCATTGCCAGGATCATAGGCTCGCTCCAACCTGCCATGCCAATCTTGGCTGGACCCTCGCCTGTCCAGTGTTCTTCGCTGATCCATTTCATGAGGGTCCTCACGTGCATGTCTGAAGAGTTAGACATGTTAAATACCCAGCCCGGAGGCTCTAACGTCTCCTTATGCGTGCTCAAGGAAGCTATCGGAATCTTGTCTTTGTCCGCGAAAGGTTTCAATAGCACTCCGCTTTGGGGGATAACAACCACAATTAGCTCTGCCCCCTTCTCTCTAACCCAGTCATAGCCAGGTACTTCCCTGGCAGGATCGTACCTATTATCCCAGGTAACTATGTCCAGTTTCACCCCGGGGATAAGGTCTTCTTCATTGTAATACCTGACCACATCCTCCAGGCAGTAATGAAGGGTGACAACCGCTGGCGAGCCTGGTCCGGTAAGGTCCGTGATTTCACCTATGGTGATAACCACCTTTTCCTCGGCTTTCTTGGCGCAACCAAAGGAAAGCACGCCTATTAAGGCTAACACCAGAACGGAAGCTACTGCCTTTTTCCAATTACGGTTCATGTTCTACCTCCTCTCTGCTCTCGAAACAGAGCTTACTCTATACCACGCCACGATGAATGCACTGCATCGTGTGAGACTTTCACATATTATATCATAACCATAGAACCTTGCTTACGGCTTGTCAATACATTAGGACAGATAGGCAAAGCCTACAGACGGTGGAGCACCAGGAGCACAAAGTTTGAGGATAGCCTTAGGCATTACCAGGCTTTGTTGCAGTGACGCCGTGACGATGAAAGAGCCTCTATGTGAGGGTAGAGTATCAGCTTTTTTCGTAGTGCTCCTCGATTACTATTTCATAGGGGCAGCGTATTGCTCCCATGGGGCAGACAGCTTCACAGTCTGTGCAATAACCCTGTGTGCAGTAGCTACACTCCTCTCTTTCTACAAGGGTAATGACATTATTGACTAGCACCAGCACCCCGCAACGGCACGTAGTCACACATAGGCCACATCCATTGCACAGCTCCGGGTTTACAATCGGCATTTCAGCCATGGTAACTCCCTATGCAAGAATCTCCACAACACATACGCGTCGGAGTAGCAGCTATCGTGATAGTCGAGTATTCTCGTTATTCCTCACCCCAAATCCGCCTGGCCGGGCTTAGTCTCATGCCACCTTGTTCCTATGAATTGGTATCAGATGTGTCCTCTAAATAGTTCTCTTACACATAGTTTCGTGTATTCCCAAGACTGGCCTCGAACACTCTTGAAGTCCAGCGTACTGAATAAGCTGTCAGCTAATCCAAAGGGCATCATCAAAGGAACAAATCCACGAGCATACTCTAGCACAGTAATGTTGTCCTTGACGCAGAAGCCGTGGCCTCCCCCTCCTTTATCCAAGAAACCCATGTCGCCTACCTTATAGACTGTGCGCTCACTATCTCCCAGACCATAATGCCACATCTCTCCCTCCAAGACCCAGTCCCACAGCCTAGATTGGTATATCCCGGTATGTCCCTCGGTACCAATGGCAGTATGAGCAAAGAGGAGGTACTCTGTAAGCGAGCCATAGAGGAAAGATATTTGGAGCATTGCACCGCCGGCGTTGCTCCAGTGCCATTTCCTTTTCTTTCGAATAGCGAGGTTGGGGTATTGCTTGTCTACGCCTTCGGTGATTGCGTCAAGCATCTCTTCATGGGGAAGGCCAATACACTCCTTGACAATCGCCCCCAGAACATCAGGGTCCAACTTGGCCATCGGTACCTCCTTTCCTTATACAAGATGCTTTGTTTTACCTCTCCGTGCCCTAGTCGTCTCCAAATCCGCCTAGTTGGTCTGCCACAGCGTGGCAATGGACTCCTATTTTTGAGGTCGGCCAGGTCATGCCCTCTTGGTCTTCCCTCTCTGCCTATCTATGGGGTATAGCTGATATCTTGCCCTTCTCTGGTATGTACCACGGTGATGGGTACCACCAGTCGCCGGGCTCGGCGATGCCATCCT
>CAYWDP010000123.1:0-5290 GCA_964457045.1 uncultured Dehalococcoidia bacterium | reverse complement strand
ACGCTTGAGACCCCGGCCCTCGGGCCGGGGAGTCTCACCCGTGCTAGCCGCCAACCGTAGGCTTCAGCCCGCAAGTGGGGTGGGCGGCATGAATGCCACCGTTGGCCGCTTCGCTATGTGAGAGACCCCGCCCTGAAGGACGGGGTCTCCTGGGAGTTCCTTCGACAGGGCTAGGCCAGGTCCGCAACACAGGCAACAAGCAGGGCGGACGTGATGCTTGGCCGGATCATGTCGTCTTTCAGTAGGGGTAACCTAGAGCATCTGCTCTAGGCACTGTTGGAGCGGATGCTCCAACCTACCCGTGATTTTCCCCCTCCCTCTAACTCCCTCCGGGGGAGGGATAAAATAGACTCCCTCTCCCTTGAAGGGAGAGGGCAGGGTGAGGGTAAATTCCCCCCTAATCTCCTCCCGCTAGGGGAGGAGATTCATAGAGAGTTCTGCAGTTAGCTATGAGAAGCCACCTCAAAGGTGAGGCATCTGAACGTGTACCCACGGATCAGGGAGAAGGGATGCGCTCTTGACAGAAGAGCAGGTCACCCTGTTGAGGAAACTAAATGCTTAATGGAAGTCTCGCCTGGGTTTCGACTTTAGGCGCTTCTATCTTCTCCTGTGTCGCCTCTCCTAGCTCCTGTCCCAGAGGTCAAACTCGAAACTTCATAATAGGAGTCAGGGCGTCCACTCCTTAGCGCTTGCTCAGCATCCACTCTTCAAGGATGCGGGTAATCTTGGTGCTCTTTTTCTTCCACTTGCCGTTTTCCTTAACATATTCGTCTTCATAGTGACCCCAGCCGTTCATCCTGGTGTTTGGCTGTATGACTACATAGTCATGTAATGGCCATATACCCTTGGCTGCTGTATCACTGGTTATTTCAATCTCGGGATTATGACCCTCATGAGCGGTGATAACAGAGTCCCGCCCCAGGCTATCTTTGAGGAACTGGAGAATCGCCTTTCTACCCTGCAGCTTTATGTCGGGCCCATAATCTGCTGCTGCATCTTCCGCAAAGCAGTCTTCCAATTCGTCCCAGAGCTTCTTGTCAACACAGCGCCAGTATTTAGCTTTGAGTTTCTTGATCGCCCCGATATCCTCCAAAACTCTTACTCTTGTTTCCAGGTCTGGCAGTTGAGCCATGATAGCAGCCTCCTTATTCTTTTGTGTTTTGCGACAAGGGGGCCCTTATTCAGTTAGGCATTGTCCACATCTGCTAGAAGCGGCGAGCGGATTCGAGCTGCTGAATAAGGGTTTTTGCCGCCGACCTTTGGCTTATTTTATAGCTACTGTTTGTCATTTTCAATCACCTTTCTTTCCCTCTGGTTCTTTTTTTGTAGTCCAGGCTAAGGACTGCCCAATCACAACCTAGCTTCTTGCCTTCCATCAAATTCTTGTATAAGAATGATTTGCGTAATATATGTAAGGAATATGCCTATAAAGCCTGAGGCTACCCTCAAACTTTATGCTCCTGGTGTGAATCCCCCACAGAGTTCAATTTGTATATCTGGTTAGTGTGCTATAATGTCGCTGAGAATTTTGAGGGGGTGAAAAAGTGGCTGACCTCAGCGAATCAGCAGTCTATTGTAGGGACAAGTGTCCTATCTGCTCCAGGGCGAAACGGGGCAACAAGCCATGCAAGGTGTTAGCCTCCCTGTGCAGGCTAATCTGCCCTAACTGCAAAGCCTACGAACGAGAGACAGGCAAGAGATGCACAGAAAACATTATTTAGCTGAGACAAGGGGTTAGACGCAAAAAGAAGCCCGAGGAGGAGTTAACATGGGCTATTTCCGACCGATGGCAGTGCCAGCAAGGAGGTAAATATATGGAGAGAGTTCCTACCACATTGTACCTCTGGATATCCCGGCTAGCAGGCTTCACAGGGATAGTGTGTATTATCATAGCTCTGGTGACAGGAGTAACGGAATCTAAGCTGGTAGCCGCGCCTGGCACCTATGTCCAAATAGCCATCGCGGCTTTCCTCTTTGCTATCTGGGGTGTGCTTTACGAGATTAGAGACCGGGGTATAAAAACTAGGCAATAGACGAACTTAGAGACTGGTCATAGGCGCGGCGCCAGTAACCTACTAGGTTTGGATTCTTGGAAAGCTAACAACGAACCGGCGTTTCGAGCCACACCCACCAGAACGTCTATTGAGAAGACAGTAGACTCTTAAGCTTCGCGGTGGCTCGTTTGCCCCACATCCATACAGGCTATCAGCCTGTCGATAAGGTCTTCGCATTCTTGTAGAAACTGGCAACTACAGCAGTTGTCATGTCTCTCACTGCATGCTTCGGCCCAGCGGGTAATTATTATGTCGTCAAGCTTCTTTGGATACCACCTGGACCACCTGACCTGTTTCTGTATCTCGTGTTTCCTTTTGGTTAACTCCACTCTTAACATTCTCCTCCGCAGTCATCTAGCTGACTAACAAGCAGGCTAGTGCAGTCGACTCTCACTGGTTCACGGTTGACACAAATCCAGCTACAGAACCTGCCAAGCGGGGGAAGGAGGTGCAAACCCCCCGTGCCTAGCCTGCCCAGTGAAACATTTCCCATAGACCACAACTTCTATATTCATCTGTTAACGAAACTGATGTGGTTCCCCTTAGCACTGGAACGACAACCGGCTCAAAGCTTTTGACCTTGGATTAGCTTCCTAGACAGCGACTACTTCTTTAACCTCAGGCACTTGCTCTTTAATCACTCGTTCAATCCCGTGTCTCAAGGTCATAGTCGACATAGGGCAGCCACCACAAGCACCGGTGAGTCTCAACGTAACCACTCCTTCCTTCACATCCATCAACTCAACGTCTCCTCCATCAGCCTGCAAAGCGGGTCTTATGCGGGCAAGTGCGTCTTCTATCTTTTCTCGCATATTTATTCCTCCCATTTGAGGTGATTTATCTCTCTACCACACCTATCTTAGACCAGGGGATAGTCCTTGTATGCAACTTTTGTCTCATTCTGGGCGTGTTGAGAAGAGATGTTTAAGTCTGAATTTGCATTCAAGCTGAGTGTGCTATAATGCTGAAAAGCATTCTCCAGCACAGGTGCAGTCAGTCTGACTTGAAGGAGGAATAATGAATCCACCAGTCACATTATCTATCGGTGAGAGTTTTCACTTGGAACGTGGTAAAGACTATATCATCTACGCAGGCATGCCGTCCGATAGTGTCTATTGCATAGTGCAGAGGAAAGCATCAGGATACCAAGGATATGCGTGGCCCCTGTTCTACCCCAGGAACAAACAGGAAATAGTAGTAGACGGAGTTAACATTTCCGTTGAGCACACTACTCCAGAGGAAATTAGATTCAGGGTGAGATAAGCAGATTACAAGAAACTGCATCCCTTATCAATAGTTGCTCTGCACCATCGTCCTGTAAAGCCTCATTTTCTATACTCAAACTATATGCTCCTGGCTTAGTGCTCTGTGATTCTCAGGCTTTGCCACAGACTTAGAACGTAGGTATGTGCGCTCAATAATCCCTCATTACCCCTAGGCATAAATACCACCCAGTAATGGGCATTGTGGCGGATGGCAGTTCTGTCACAAGCGAGTTAAGATAGCAAAGGCGGAACAATATGGTGCTGGCCACTTTTTTAGCTTTTGTGCGCACAGGGCTCAAAGCCGACAGGTGCCCATAAGGGAGGCCGAGGAAGTAGATGGAACCTGTGTTTGAGAAGCCTTCCGTTGCTAATGTTTGTAAGGAGGGTGGATTGACAGTTATCTGTCCTCCTCATCACTGGGATATTGATATGGAGGCCACTAATGGTGTGCATTTTGCTCGCTGCAAAAAATGTGGCGCGCGAACGAGTTTCCCCGCTTACATTGAGTTGGACTTGGAAGAGGCGATGCACTTCAGTATCAATCGGAGCATTGTCGTCAATCCAGAACCCATCCGTAGGGTAAAACAGAGTGACCTGGCTGCCCTCCGAAATGGCAGTGATGGGAGCCAAATTGAGGGGGTGAAAGCTGATGAAGGTAGAGGAGATTCCTCTTGAAAACCTTGCTGTAGGAGTGCTGATGGAACTCCAGCGCTATGAGGTAAAAGGGATTATAGACGGAGACAAGAAAGTTCTCCGAGTTATATGGGAGGAGGAGGTAGACACTCTAGAAACAAGCTTCGTGCTTCTCGTGTAGTGGTCGGCTGTTTGCAGCGGAGGAAGCCTTTTAGCGTGGAAAGCTGGAGAATCGCCGAAGGAGAGACTTGGACAAGATAACCTTGAATTGCCTATTGACTCACTGGACCATACAGAGCAAAACACTACGAAGAGTCTTATCTGCTACTTTAAAAGTTCATAGGTAATCTTTCAGCGCCTGAATCAAGGAGAAGACGGTCAGAAGTGTGGCTTCCGCTTCTTGGGGGGTAGACGACCTTTGCGGATGTGCTATCTCATCTCTTCTCTGCTTCAGATATGCGAGAAGCGCTATTTCATTTGGTCTTTTTCTCTCTGGGTAGGCTTCAGTAAGTTTATCTAACACAAATCCCCAAGGTTTTCTTTCCAGATTTTGGTAGGTTCTCTTTTCATACCACCTTCGCAAGAGGCTTTCAGCCGCTCTTAGGCTCATAAACTCGGCTGCTGTATTGCTGCCAACTAGTATGCAATTACATGCTTCTACCAAATCCCCTTGCTCTTGGTTTGTAAGAAGTTTTACCAAGTCCTCCTCCAGAAAACCCGTCAATCCGCTCATTAGTTTTTCGGGAGCAATATTTGTGCTAGGAGCCGTCAGATATAGCTCCTTCATCTTTTCCTCTGCCAATACTTTCCAAGCAGCTATGTCACTCTGCAACTTGACTCGTTCTGCACCAGTAATTGGTGGCCTTCTGGACTCAGCTATTCGTTTGGATAATAATTCGTGCCAATTCTTGGCCTCTTTCCCTATTTTCTCGAACCTCCCAGTAGCCTCGTAAACCTCTAATCTCTTCAATGTGTGAAGAATGTCTTTGATGGATGATGAGGCGGCAACTAGGACTCGAAGCTGCTCCAAATGAGAACCCATCCTAAAAAGGTCCAGTGGCGGAAGCGCTTTTCTCTCATCCATATCTATCTTCCCCTCCAAAAGCACTGGCCAGCATTACAGGTAGTCGCCCGTGTGCGCATCAGCTTCATACAGTATTCCTTTTCTGACTGCTTTCCTCGGGCTAGTGCCTCCATCAGTATAGTGCTGCTTCCCTTTGAGCTTGCCAAGTTGCCTCAGAAATGTCTTCAAAGTTGTGGTCACAGAAGCTGAACAGTCTCTGTATCTCCTTCTCCAGGCTTTTACCTTCACATTTCACATTGAGCAGGAAGCAGCAG
>CAYWDP010000122.1:0-5303 GCA_964457045.1 uncultured Dehalococcoidia bacterium | reverse complement strand
TAGTGGGCCCTGCTTGTTCTAGTATAGCCTTTGCTAATGAGGTGAGTCAAAGTATGAAAAAGTTATAAATCTTTTGACGCAGGTCAGAGCCTATGTTAGTCTAAAGAGGAAATGCCCTGGGGAACTTAGGTGAGATTGGAAAACCTAAACGCTTACTCCTTTGAACTTGGACCAATAAGACCTCCCAGTGAAGCTCGCTCCTTGCTAATAAGGGTAACTAGGAACTGCCCCTGGAATAGATGCGAGTTCTGTCCTGTGTATAAAACCCAGAAATTCGAGCTCAGACCGGTTGAGGAAATAAAAGGGGATATCCAAATTGCCAAAGCCATCAGTGACGAAATAAGGGCACTAACCTGGAAGTCGGGATACGGGGGGAGGCTGAAGGAAATAGCTGCCATGGTTTATAATGCCCCCCACTATAATGCCAGCGTTAGAAGCGTAGCTCTTTGGCTCTATTTTGATGCTGAGTCTGCCTTTCTGCAGGATGCCAACAGCCTCATTATGAGAACCCCAGATTTAGTTCAAGTGATACGATCTCTAAAGGAAACTCTTCCCACTCTAACCAGGATTACCTCCTATGCCAGGTCTAAAACCGCAGCTAAGAAATCACTGAAGGAACTGGAAGAGCTTCATGAGGCTGGTCTTTCCCGATTACATGTAGGTTTAGAAACAGGTTATGATGACTTGCTGAGGTATATGCAGAAGGGGGTCACCGCTGAGGAACATGTTGAAGGGGGAAGAAGAGTAAAAGAATCAGGTATATCTCTATGTGAATATGTAATGCCAGGATTAGGCGGTAAGAAGATGTCAAAGGAGCACGTGGAACAAACTGCCAGGGTTCTAAATGAAATCGAACCTGATTACATCAGGCTTCGTACCTTAGAGGTTCGAGGGGGTATGCCATTGCTCCAAAAATTGCAGGAGGGCGATTTCAAACTGCAAACAGAGGATGAAGTGGTGGAGGAAATAGGTGCCTTTATTGAAAGGCTAGACTGTCGAAGCGAGCTTAAGAGCGATCATATACTGAATCTTCTACCTGAAGTTGAAGGGAAGTTGCCTGAAGATAAAGAGAAGATGCTGGCCATGATAAACCGATACCTGGCTTTACCCTTGAGCGAGAGGATCAACTTCCAGCTAGGGAGAAGGGTGGGCTACTACGAAAGGCTGGGCGAACTCCAGGATGCCTATAAGCATGAAAAGGTGGAACAAGTCATCAAGCGTATTGAGTCAGAAAACTCCGACGGGGTAGAGGAGGCGATATACGCCTTGAAAGTCAGGTTTATATAAACCTAAATTATGCACCGAATATCTATAGTATCCTGCGTCATATCTTGAAAATTCCTCTCCCTTGAAGGGAGAGGTTAGGTGAGGGTGAATCCCTCCTCTTGTAGAGACAGGTCTTTAGGCCTGCCCAAATAGGCGAAGGATTGCCGAGGAATGAAGCTCTATATCGGAACATCAGGCTGGGTCTATCACCATTGGCGAGGGATATTCTATCCCCAGGGTTTGGCTCAAGCAAAGTGGCTTGAGTTCTATAACCAACACTTCCTTACCGTGGAACTGAACAATAGCTTCTACCACCTCCCTTCAGAGAAAGCCTTTGCTGCCTGGCGGGAGCGGTCCTCGGAGGGCTTTGTTTATGCTGTTAAGGTAAGCCGCCTTATTACCCACCTGAAGAAGCTGAGGAATGTAGAGGGGGCGTTGGAAAACTTTCTCTCCAGGGCGCAGATTCTGGGGGAAAAGCTCGGCCCTTTGCTTTATCAGCTTCCCCCTAATATGCCCCGCAATGATAGAGTTCTGGAGGCTTTTCTTCAACTCCTTCCTCCCGGGCTATGCCATGTCTTCGAGTTCCGTCATGAGTCCTGGTTTGACGAGGGAATTTTTGCTCTCCTGCGCCAGCATCAAATTGGCTTTTGTGTCTACGATATGCCTGAATTCACCACCCCAGTAGTTGTTACCGCTGACTTCGCCTATATCCGCTTTCATGGCAGCAGCGAATTATATGGGAGCTGCTACTCTGATGCTGAGCTGGCGGAATGGGCAAAGCGCATTACTGAGCTAGGGCAGGGCTTAACCTCCGTCTATATCTACTTCAACAACGATGCTGAAGCCTTCGCCGTAAGCAATGCTAAGACACTGGCAGAGCTGCTGACACCCATTGGATAAGACATTAATATATGAGGGGGATTTCGACGCATCAGGCTGTCTATGAGAGGCTTAAAGAGGTTGCCAGGGCTAACGGGGTAATTTATTATAGCCAGATAGCACCCGTAGCAGGTGTGGGGCAAAGAAACCTTGGCCCGATACTGGGCGAAGTCTGTAAGAGCGAGGTTCGTCAGGGGCGTCCTATGCTGGGAGCGGTGGTGGTTCGCAAAGATAGCCATCTGCCAGGGGAGGGCTTTTTCAAAAGCGCACGAAAGCTGGGTTTGTTTCAGGGGAGCACTGATGAGGAGAGGCGAGAGTTCTGGGTTCAAGAGTTGAAAAAAGTGCATGGTTATTGGTCATCGCGTTAGCTTAACTGAAGAGGGGCTTTATGTGGGTGATGTGGGTTGAGGAAGCACTATTAAAGGAGTTTTGCTCTAAGCATCAATATGAGTTTCATCAGCTTGCCCTGACTGTCAGAGCCACCACCACAAGAGACGGCACCCCGGGGATCAGCCTTGCTATAGGTGATGAAATTATCGGTGAATGGACAGATAGTAAGGCAAACTCACTAGCCCTAACCACGGACTGCCGGGTGGCAGTATGTGGTCAGCAGGGCAAGATATTATACCTAGTGGCTGTGCCTGGGGGAGTAATGAGTGGGAAGCAGCTTTCAGATACTGAGGTAACCGTATCCACACGACTCTAGCCTGTGACTTCTTGCTGAGTCAAACACTTCACTTCAAAAAAGCGATTGAACTTTCCAAGTATAGGGTAGGGGCTCTGTCCCCTATCGAAGGGGGCGGGTGACAGAGCACCCGCCTATGGAAAAGGCAACAAATGCTTAAGGAAGCGATTTTGTATGATAAGCTCCCCAACCTTAGGGTGAGATGCAATACCTGCCCTCGCCATTGCCAGCTTGGGGAAGGGAAGCGGGGCTACTGCTTCACCAGACAAAATCAGCAGGGCAAACTATATTCCCTCATCTATGGTCAGGTGGCTTCCCTTTCTGTGAATCCTATAGAGAAGAAGCCAGTGTTCCACTTCTATCCGGGAAGCCGCTGGCTCTCATTGGGTAGCCTGGGTTGCAACTTCCGCTGCCCTGGATGCCAGAACTGGGAAATCTCTCACGCCAGACCAGAAAGAGAGGGGATCTCCTATATCTCGCCTGAGGAATGCGTTAGCCTAGCCAAGAGACATAGTTGCCTGGGGATCTCCTGGACCTTCAATGAACCTACTATCTGGCTGGAGTATACCCTGGAGGGGGCAAAGCTAGCTAAAGAGCACGGTCTGTATACTAACTATGTTACCAACGGCTATTTTACGCCAGAGGCTCTGGACCTCATGGGACCCTATCTTGACGTCTTCAGGGTGGATATCAAAGCCTTCTCCTCTGCCTCCTATGGCAGCATTGCTCACATCCCTGATTTCACCCCTATCCTTGAGGCGACCAAAAGGGCTCAAAAGACGTGGGGGATGTGGGTGGAGGTGGTGACCAATGTTATACCAGGGTACAACGATAGTGAGGAGGAGCTAAGAGGGATTGGGGCCTGGATCCACCGTGAATTAGGTGTCCACACCCCTTGGCATATAACCCGCTTTTACCCTCACCTGAAACTGTCCCATCTTAAGCCAACACCAATAAGCATCCTGGAAGAAGCCAAAGAATGGGCTCATCAGGAGGGACTGCATTACGTGTATCTAGGTAATGTGCCCGGACACCCAGGAGAGAACACCTACTGCCATCAATGTGGTAACCTGCTAGTGAAAAGGCAGGTCTTTGATGTCGTAAAGTATGATATTCAGCAGGGCGAATGCAGATATTGCCAAATCCAGTTACCAGGGAGGTTCGCCTGATCCGGGATTTCTCATTTCAACCGCTATTAAGCGGACATCACCAGATTGAGCGCTATGTTTGTTTCTGTGCTCTAAACGCCTTGAGGAGTAGAATGGCAGCACTGCAAAGAGCCAAAATTAGAAAAGGCCCCGAATATACCATTGCAGTATCTACAAGGTGCTCCCAAGTTATCCCTCTTAGAAAGAGGAGTCTGAGGCTCTCAGCGGCCATTGGGAATACCATAAGAGCTGCAACAGTTGAAACTCCCCCGAAAAGGAAGCCCATTACTTGAATAGGGCGTCTCCTATAGAATCTCTCCGGAGTGAATATAAGGGTAGCAATGAAGAATCCTACGAGTGCCTCTATGCTCCGTCCTATTATCGTTTTGAGATGGTATTCATTACTTGGGACCATGTAGTAGGAATGCCATGCTTGGTAAGCATTTTGAATAGCGAAGAAACTAACACCCACGATTACAAGTAATCCAACGAAAACGCTTATTCCTTGGATGGCTTCGATTCTAATAGCGCTTATTCGGTAACGCATGGCATTTATAGTTGCAGTTAACAAAATCCTCAAGCTCTATTGACCAACCTGGACCTCTGGAGTGAGCAAGGTAATCAACTTCAAAAGGCTTTTCGCAGATGGTAGACCCAAACCTGAGCCTTACCGAACCTCTGATCTGCAGAGGCAAGGCACCCTGCTTGACTTCCAGACTCTCATACAGAAACGCTGCTGTCTCCTGACTGAAATTGTCCGAGACAATTTCTACATTATCAGACCACGTTTTCTTTTCTTCGATAGTTATCGCATCTGTTATCTCAGCAGAACATAGGTGGTCTCCCCAGCAATAGACCTCATAGGTTACTCTTTCCAGAGTTGCTTTGTAGGCACTGTTATTTATAAGGCTGGCATCAATATAGAACTTCGCTGCAGTCGGCGTAATACTGCCTTCAAAACCTTTGAATGTAATCCACACAACTGGTTCTTTACCTCTGTCCAGAATATAGTTGGTTGTCAAAACGCCAAAGGATGAGCAAACAAATAGTGCTAGAGGGCTGGCCGCAAGCCAAAACCAAATTGTGGTTCTCTTTGTTATCAGAGGTTTAACAAGTAAGGCGATGGCAATGACAAAGGCCAAGATTGCTATTGCGTAGAACGGCTGAGAGTAGAAAGAAACAAAAGATAGGCTCCCATAGATGCTTATTCCACCAACAATACACATAATCACAGCCAAGATATATAACTTACCCACTGCTTATCTCCTGATAGGTCTGCTGTAAGAGTAAAGCATCCTTCTCCAGGTAGGGGACGCTTTCGCTAA
>CAYWDP010000121.1:3603-5305 GCA_964457045.1 uncultured Dehalococcoidia bacterium | reverse complement strand
GTCTGTGAGAGCCTAGTAAGGGAAGGGGTGGAGGTTATTTTTGGCTTCCCCGGTGGAGCCATTCTGCCTTTCTATGATACCCTGCCCCAGTATCCGCAGCTCCGACATATACTGGTCCGCCACGAGCAAGGGGCAGCTCATGCTGCTGATGGCTATGCCAGAGCTACCGGGAGAGTCGGGGTATGCTGCGCTACCTCAGGACCTGGTGCTACTAACCTGGTGACTGGCCTGGCCAACGCCCATCTCGATTCCTCATCGGTAATAGCTATAACAGGACAGGTAGCCAGACCTTTTATCGGTAAGGACGCCTTCCAGGAGATAGACATCACCGGTATCACCTTGCCTATCACCAAGCATAATTACCTCGCTCTCAGTGCTGCGGAGCTGGCTGGTGTCTTCAAAGAAGCCTTCTATATCGCCACCACAGGAAGACCAGGACCGGTGCTTATTGATATACCGCGGGATGTCTTCGTTGAGCAGGCCGATTTCCACTACCCTGCCAAGGTGGATATACCCGGCTATAAGCCGACCCTCCGGGGGCATCCTGCCCAGATTAAGAAGGCAGCCCAGCTCATAAACCAAGCCAGTCGCCCTGTCATTATCTCTGGAAGGGGCATCATCCTCTCTAAGGCCTACGACGAGCTTAAGGAGCTGGCAGAGAAGGCGCAGATACCAGTGGTCACCACCCTATTGGGCATTGGCTCCTTTCCTGAGAACCACATGCTCAGCCTAGGTATGCTAGGGATGCATGGTATGGCTATTGCTAATATGGCGGTAGATAGTGCTGACCTTATTATCGCCCTTGGTATGAGATTCGATGACCGGGCTACCGCCAGGGTGAGTGGCTTTGCCCCTAAAGCTCGTATTATCCATATTGATATTGACCCGGCTGAAATCGGCAAAAATGTAAGGGTCGATGTTCCTATTGTAGGAGATACCAGGAATGTCCTTCGTGAGTTGAATAAGCAGGTGGTGGCTCAGACCCATGTTGACTGGATTCGCCAACTGGAGGAGTGGCGCCAAGAGCACCCCTCAACAACTATTAGAGAAGGAGAAGAGCTCCTCCCACAATATGTCATTCACAGCATCTGCGAGGTCACCGACAGCAATGCCATCATTGTCACCGGGGTAGGACAAAACCAGATGTGGTCAGCCCAGCATTTCTGCTATAAGAAGCCCAATAGCCTCATTTCCTCCGGGGGGTTGGGGACCATGGGCTTTGAGCTGCCAGCAGCAATCGGAGTCAAGGTCGGCTGCCCGGAGGAAACCGTATGGTGTGTAGCTGGTGATGGCGGCTTTCAGATGACCATCCAGGAATTAGCCACCGCAGCCCAGGAGAGGACTGCCGTCAAGATAGCCATCCTCGACAATGGCTTTCTGGGGATGGTAAGACAGTGGCAGGAGCTTTTCTACGAGCGCCGCTATGTAGCTACGCCTCTAATGGGACCTGACTTTGTGAAGATTGCTGAAGCCTACGGCATCCCTGGACTAAGGGTGAAGAGCAGGAGAGAGGTAGTCCCTGCTATCCAAAGGGCAATGGAACATGAAGGGCCTTTCCTCATTGATTTCGTGGTTGAGCCTGAGGAGAATGTTTATCCTATGGTGCCACCAGGGGCAGCCTTGGCTGAGATTATCGAGGGACCGAAGAGAGAGGCAGTATCGCCCGGTATTACCTTCAAGGTGAGTAATATCTAGAGGAGAG
>CAYWDP010000121.1:0-3503 GCA_964457045.1 uncultured Dehalococcoidia bacterium | reverse complement strand
AACAAAATTTGGCAAATCCTTCATCTCCCCTTTTTGGCTGGAGGTGAATTTGAAGGAGGTGTTCTAAGTGTCCTCCACAAAGCACACTTTAGTTGCTCTGGTAGCTGACAGGCCTGGGGTGCTCAATCGGGTAGCCAGTCTTTTCCGCCGGCGTGGCTTTAACATCGAAAGTATTGCCGTAGGTCATACTGAGCAAGAAGGGGTGTCAAGGATGACCATTGTGGTCAATGGTGATACGGCGACAGTGGAGCAAGTGAGAAAGCAGCTCGATAAGGTCATCGAAGTGATTAAAGTATCTGACATCACTCAAGAGGGCATAGTAGACCGGGAGCTGGCCTTGATCAAAGTAAAGACCACCCCAGCTACTCGTAGTGAGATCATACAGATTGTGGATATCTTTAGAGCCAACATTGTGGATGTGGCCGCTGACTCCCTCATTGTCGAGGTTACCGGGGATGAAGACAAAATAAACTCCCTCTTTAACCTCCTTCGTGACTTTGGTATTAAGGAGATAGCTCGCACCGGTCGGCTGGCGATGACCCGGGGTGTCGCCTCAGCCTAAAGGACACTCGCAGCATCTCCGCTCAACACAGAAAGTCTTATAGAGGTGGACCAGCCCTTGCTGTCGGCGGGCTGAGTTTACTTTGGCTTCATGCTCACCAAAAATCCGTCCCTCCATATACCTTGTCACCCAATTCTCCCCCAGTTGAGGATGGTTTCGGTAAAGCTCCATAGCTCGCTCTCTAAGCCAGGGCTGGGAGAATTTCTCTGCCCAAGCAAAGGAAAAAGGGAGCAGGATATTGACTACGATTTCCCTGGCTCGACCCCGCCCAAGGAGACTAGGGTGCCACCTGGCTTCAATTCCAAAGTCAAAATGAGATGCCCAGTAGCCGTCAACCTTGACCATAATACTTCGCTCTAATTCCTTCTGAACCTGGCTGAGAGGAGTTTGGCTGAGCAAGCTCAACATATCTCCCAGGAATCCTCCTCCATACCGAGACAGTAGATAGCTAGCTGCCGCAATACGGCGAGTGGGAAAGTTCTCCGGCCTGACCCTGAAAAACCGCCAATTCAATCCCTTCATCGTTTCCTCAATGCCAAAGGAACTCCATATCTGTTCTAACCTTGCCACCCACTCCCCAGCATCCCCATTTCTCTTACCACGCTGCCCGGGGAGCAGCCCGGCTGTGCCCAACATCAAGGCCTGAATTTGGCCGATATCTCCTCGGGTGGCAAATCCCTTTAAGACATTCAGTGGCAGCGATCGAGCCAGCTCCTCAAAAGGTTTCTTATTCTTGGCATAGCCCAAAGCCCTCATCAAGCCTTCATACAGCACTTGACTTGCCTCCCTGGTAGCCAGTCTTGTTTTAAATTTCTCCACCTTGGAATAGAAGCGTTCCTCCCCGGCTTTATCCAGTAAATCAGCTACCGAGGCTTGGCCACATCGCTCCAACGCCTTATAGCACGGTTCCTCAGGCAACAGGGATAGTTGCACCGTGCGGCGCAGCTCCTCCAGTGAGCCAGTTAGGTAGGGGGACAAGGCCAAAATTGGCACCCTCTCCCCATTATGAAGAAGGCTATCTTCCTGACCACCCCACATTACCACATGCAGGATAACCCCATTATAGCAGGGGTCTTTATGGTGTCGGTGGGCTTGCCATTCATGAGGGATAACATGAAGCTCAACATCCCCCCTAAGCAGCTCCCCCTCAATAGCAATGAGGGCATCACAGAAATCAGGGCCGCTGTCATTGCTCTCCCTACCTGGATAAAGTACCTCCACCCTCTTACCACCAGCGGTCAGCAAGGCCTCTTTCTTTATTAATTGCCGCCTCCAAATCTGAGCCACCAGGCTCTCCTCGATTCTCACCGCTTTTCCTTTCTCGAAGCTATTTATATAGAGCGCACTAAATAGTTACGCATGCACCAAATTTCAAAATTCGAATATCTAAATACTAAACAATACCTAAATCCAAATAATCAAAACTTAAGCCAGCTTATTGGTCTTATTCACGCCAACGACTACAGACCACGGATTATGCCTGTTACCGTTAATTTTGGGTTTCTGATTTCGGTCATTTGAATTTGTTTAGGATTTAGGAATTAACATTTATAATTTCCCTTCATCCTTTGTATCCCCCTCATACACAACTATTTATGTCGTCACATATAGACAGTCTCCTCCTTCACTTCAGGCGTTTACACTATTACGTGTAAAACAGAGCTTAAAAATTAGCCCTTGGTGACCAGCTTCGTCCCTCGTCAATAACATGCATCACCTGCCAGCCTCGCCTTTCCAGCTCACCTCCAATAAAGCGGCGGTGACAGCGCCAGGGAAGTCTCTCCGCACAGACAATGGCTGTCTTCCTCTCCTTAGCTATCTCCTCCAGCTTCTTCAGCCCTTGCTTGAACTCCTCAGAAGCAAGAAAGGCCTGGTATCCCCCTCTCCTATATCCCCCCAGCTCCCCTCCCAAGTGGCAGTAATCAATACCTGCCTCTGGCAATGAGCTGGCTAACTCCTCCTTCTTGAAATGTTCAAAACGGCTGGTAGGAAAGCGGCGCACATCCACCACCACCTTAACCCCAAGGTGCCTCAATAAGGCTATAAACTCCTCCAGGGTTCGAGTGCTTGTCCCTAAGGTATAGACCACCCTGTTCGCCTCAGCCACTGGATCCCTCCACCAGCTTGATGAACCTCAAGGCATCATCATACATGCTCAGGTTATTAAACAAAACGTAGACCTCCCCCTCCGCCATCCTTCGAAGCTCCTCCAGTTCCCCATCGCTATAGACATGGCGATAGCCGGGACCCCCGTGCAAGCGAAAATACTTTACCCTACCGTGGAGAGGCGCCCTCTCCAGAGGATCAACGCAATGAATCAAATCAAGCTGCTCACAAAGAGCTCTCACCTGGCTATCGCTCCACCCGCCCCGGGGCTCCCAGGCAAAGAGAAAGCTCCCCCTCTCCACCCTTCGAAAGAACCGGCTCATATTCTCTACGTTCTCCGGGCTTTCCTTAAAACGTGGGGGGCACTGGAAGAGGATGACCTTCGCCTCCAATGCCTGAGCCATCTGCTCCGTTTTACGCCATGCTTCCCACACCTCTTCAGTGGGCTTAAAGCCACCATAGCCATCCTCCTTCCCCTGGGGAATGACTATGCCCGCTTTACGATAGGTGGGGCTGGAGGGGGGATGGGTTATCAGCTGCCATGCCTTAAGACAGAACTCAAACTCTTTAGCAGCCTCCTCCCGCCACTTCGTCACCGTCTCCAGCGAAGGAGGCTTATAGAAGGTCTGCTGCACCTCTACCAGCTTGAACCGAGAGAAATAGCTTCTCATCCCCTTGGGGAAGCCACAGCAACCTACTTTGACCATTTGACCGCATTATACACGTTTCCGTGTATTTTGTCAAGGCTTTTGAGCCTCCCCAAATCGGCAATTACCGCCTTTATCATAGGCGGGTGCTCTGTCACCCGCCCCGCTTGGTAGGGGACAGAGCCCCT
>CAYWDP010000120.1:3027-5309 GCA_964457045.1 uncultured Dehalococcoidia bacterium | reverse complement strand
GCGATGAACGGGTATTAAGGTAAACATCATCACACTCAGCACTTTGGAGTTTGTCGACCCCCCTCTCTTGAGAGCGTTTGTTGGGATTAAGTGGACACAATACACCCCAATCAATCCCCTCTGTAATCCCTGTCTAGTAGCGGATACAAGATGGCATGACCATCTAAATGCTTTTCCCCAAAGGTCACTCCATACTGCTGGATTAACCTTAACGGGTTAGTCCACCATCGATAGTAATGGTACTCCCGGTAACATAATCTGAGGCATCAGAGGCAAGGTAAATTGCTGCCCCTACGATGTCCTCAGGCTTTGCCGCACGCCCTAGAGGGACCCTCTTCAGTTCTTCCCGCAAATCAGGGTCCTCCCGGAAATACACGGCAGCCATTTCTGTTTCGACAAAGCCTGGGGCTATAGCGTTGACCCGAATATGGTAGGGGGCCCATTCCAGGGCTAAACGCTGAGTCAAACTGATAACCCCATCCTTAGAGACTGCATAGGCCGAAAAATACGGCATATTTCCCCGTCCAATTGTGGAGGCGATATTTATAATGCTGCCCTTCCCTTGTTTTGTCATCGCCTCCGCCACGGCCTTACTGCACAAGAGGGTGGTCGTTAGGTTCAGCCGCAGGATAGCGTCCCAAAACCTCTCACTTTGCTGCAAAACGGGCCTTTTAGGACCACCGCCGACATTATTGACCAGAATATCAACTCGATTGAACTCTTCTAGCGTTCTTTTTACCATGTTAGCTACCTGCTCGCTTTCTTGCACATCCGTAGGCACAGGAAGAGCTCTCCTACCCAGGGCACGAATTTCTTCGGCTGTCTTCTCAATGTCGGCAGCCGTTCGAGCGGCAACCACTACATCGGCTCCAGCTTGCGCCAGACCCAAAGCCAGAGCTTTCCCTATCCCCTTGCCAGCCCCAGTCACAATGGCTACCCTATTTGTCAAGGAAAATAACGAACTCATTTCTACACCTCTCGATTTTGAATCTTTTTCTTTCCCCACATTGTACGGGTTCTCTACGTAGACCGTCAAAAAGGACAAAGAGCCACAATATAACTGGATCAATCCCCCTTTGGAATCACTGCCAAGTGGCTTGGTGCTCTTGGCAGGCTGAAGTGGGTTACCCCTTAAGCTCGTAGGTACGCCTTCCACCCCTTTGTGACCCATTAGGCTCCTAGAATCGACCCTATTTATTCAATTACGTGAGCCCAATTAGCCTTACGGAAGGCAGCGGTGAAAATGGTACGATGTGGAACGGCATAAGCTCCGTTCGATAATCAGCAACATTCATGCTAGAGGAGGTGGAGAAAGTGGCTAGCAAAATAGGTAAAACGCTATTTTCTTTGCTGGTACTAGTCATCATCCTTGCTTGCCTTGGCTGTGGTGAGAAGGCAGCAACGGTCAACGCCGGGCAGTTGGTTGACAACGCGCTAGCGGCTCAAGCCGATGTAGAAAGCTACCGGCTCGACATGGAAATGACGATTGATATGGATGGCGGGTTGGGATGCGAAGAAATGGAAGGGACTACGTCAATCGATGCTAGCTTCGTGATTGATGAGGCGAACAAAGAGATGGAAATGAGGATGAGCGCAGATATGGAGGCCACTGGAGAAGAGGCTGAGGCAGTAGAGATGAAAATGTACTTGATCAATAACACTGTCTATATGATGATAGCCGTACCCGACCTAGAACCGATGTGGATGAGGCAAGAGGTGCCGGCAGATTTTTGGGAGACGCAGGCCACAATTGACCAACAACTGGAGCTTCTTCAAGTCTCACAGGTGAAGTGCCTAAAGGATGAGAAGGTAGAAGGCGTTGACTGCTATGTACTCGAGATTACACCAGATCTTGCTCAGCTCTGGCAGACAGCAATGCAGCAACCATGGATGGAAGAGGTGCCAATGGAAATCCCCGACCTGGAGGATATGATCAAGAAGGTGTCTGTCAAGCAGTGGATTGCCAAGGATACCCTTTTCCTGACCAAAGTACATATACAAATCACCATCTTAGTGACCTCGGAAGCCATGGGTATGCCAGAAGAAGGGGGCGAAATGAGGATGAGCATAGTGATGGATATGTCGGTCTATGACTATAATAAGCCGGTTTCCATCGAGCTGCCTGCAGAAGCGAAAAATGCCATTGAAGTGCCTTCTTCAGACTGGTCTACATAATCCACCTCTGCAGCCCTTTTCAGAAGATTCTTTGCCTGTAGGACTCAGAGAGGACAAAGGGTAAGGTGGCTAAACACCTTGTCTTCCTAGCTTTATAGAGGCAAGCT
>CAYWDP010000120.1:0-2927 GCA_964457045.1 uncultured Dehalococcoidia bacterium | reverse complement strand
GACAAAGGGTAAGGTGGCTAAACACCTTGTCTTCCTAGCTTTATAGAGGCAAGCTGGCTATAGATAGCACCACTAGGGGTTAATTGGCTTTTCATCAGGCTAAGAGCGCCAACCTCAAAGCGGAGGCTGGTTTCAAACTTGACGGACTGAGCCCATTGGGCGAAACTTCGCCTATCCCCGGGTGATGCTTGCTCCCTAAGGCGCCCCAGGGTTAGATGTGGGCTGAAAGAGCGAGATTCGGGACGAAAACCTAGCGGAGATAAAGCAGCATCTATATCCCTTTGCAGAGTAGTTAACTTCCCCACCTCACCCCCAACCCCCACCCAAACCACCTGTGGTCGCTGCCAGCCAGGGAAGGCACCCAATCCTCCGATTTGCAAGTGAAAAGGGGATATTGGTTGAGCTATCTTAGTTATAGCTTCGATTATCTGGGGTACAGTAGCTAAGGCTATATTACCCAAGAACTTTAGTGTTAGATGGATGCCTTCAGGGTCAACCCATTTCACAAAGGGATGCCGCCTCGCCTTTAATCTCTCCTCCAGGGAAGTAAGTTCAGCCTTTATCTCTGAGGGTAGCTCTATGGCGATGAAACTGCGGATTTGCTCCATTCCAAAAGCCTCCTGGCATTGCCTCCCAGAATCATAGCCTTCACCTTGGGCGACAAACCAACAGATTCGATCTGGGCCATAACTCGCCTGGGGGACATAAGAGGATAGTCACTGCCAAAAAGGATTTTATCAGCCCCGGCAATGTCCGCAATGTGCTTGAAGATTTGAGGCTGGTAAAGAAAGGGTGTAGCTGCAGTGTCGAAGAAGGTATTGGTTAAGATAGAGGCTACCTCTGGCATCAGGGCATAAAAGGGTAGGCCTCCACCCCAATGAGCGCAGATAACATAGAGTTCAGGGAAATTGGAGATAAACCGGTAGAGGGTATCAGGGGTGATGGTGCCTTTACCTGGATATAGATGCCCTACGGGCTCAGAGGCGTGGATAAGGAAGAGTAGATGGTATCTCCTTGCCACCTCAGCAAAGGGTTCCATTAGCTCCTTATCCCCCAGGTCAAAGCCCTGGATATCTGGCCTTAATTCCCCAATGCCCCTTGCTCCACCCCGGGCACAGCGCTCAAGTTCAACTATAGCTGCCTCTCCGACCTTAGGTTGAATAGCGCAAAAGGCTACTAGGCGATCGGGATAGCGAGCTGCCACCTCAAGGATATAGTCATTGATCTGAGCACAAAGCTCTTGACTCATCCAGCCAGTATTAAGTATCACCGAGGTATCAATTTCAGCCTGATCCATGCTGGCGATGAGCTCTTCAGCGGTAGCGATTTTGGCTTTGGGGGAAGAATAGAACTCGGCAAAACAAGCATCCCCCTTGACAAAGTCATCACGATTTTCCTTCACCTGGGGTGGGAAAATATGAGTATGGAAGTCTATAATCACTGCCTGAGTTACAACCTTTGTTGCTTATACTTCTCTAACCACCAGGAGAAGACTTCTGGGGCGCGTTCTACCCATTTCAATTGCTTCTCTGTAGCCTTTCCGATGACCTTCGCCGGCACACCGGCGACAAAGGAGTCACTGGGGATTTTCATCCCCTCCCCTACCACTGCACCCGCAGCTATGACGCAACGGTCCCCAGTCTCAGCCTGATGAAGAACAGTAGCATTCATACCAATTAGTACCTTGCTCCCGATCCTTCGCGCGTTAACCACAGCACCATGTCCGATAGTCACATCATCACCAATCTCTAAACAGGGTGGGCCACCATGGACTACCACATTATCCTCAATCACCACATTATTGCCAATCCTTATCCCGCCAAAATCACCCCTAATCACCGCCCCAGGCAAGACAGCACAGTTTTCGCCAATTTCTACCTCTCCTACCACATAGGCACTTTCGCTGATAAAAGCGGATTCGGCTATCTTAGGAATTTTGTCACCCAGGGCTCTTATCAATTTTTGTTCCTCCAGAATAGCAATAATAGAGTGTTCACTTACCCAGGTCAACCTTGATTAACTGATTTATTCAAGGTAACCTAATAGGCGGGTGCTCCGCCACCCGCCCCTTTCGGTAGAGGACAGAGCCCCTACCCTGTAATCGGGGACTTCAAAGGAGGAAAGTAAAATGAAAAAGGAAATGATGGAAATCCTCGCCTGCCCATTATGCAAAGGGGACTTAGAGCTTGATGTCAAAGAGGAGGACGAGAAGGAGGTAATTACTGGCTCGCTTTACTGTGCCAAGTGTGACCAACACTACCCCATTGTGGACGCTATCCCTAACCTCCTCCCCCCGGAGCTAAGGGAATAGAAAGGACTTAGTCTCCTTTGGGGAGATAGGTTACACAGCTATGGGGGGATTCCCATACCTGAATACTAGAGATAGAAGCCTTTTCCCCCTGTAGCAGAGTCTGGAGTTCACTATAGATAGTGAAGGCAATATTTTCTGAAGAGGGATTGATCCTGTCAAAGGGTGGTACCTCATTAAGGCAAGTATGGTCAAACCTCCCCACTATCTCCCCTAGCTGCTGCCTCAGTTGAACGAAGTCGTAGGCTAAGCCAACCTCATCTACTTGCCCTGCCTTTACATTGGCCACTACCTGGAAACGGTGCCCATGAAGACTCTCACACTTACCCTGATAACCCCTTAGATAATGGGCCGCATCGAAGTGCTGTTGAACAGAAACCTCATACATCTTTACCCTCCTTGTCCCACCTTTTCACTCCCTCCAACCCCTCCACTCTTTCTACCATTTCCCTGACCGTCCTGCCGCTAACTGGATGAGCTAAATCGGGGGCGATTTCAGCCAAGGGAACCAGCACAAAAGCTCTTTCCTCTAAGCGGGGGTGGGGGATAGTCAATTGCGGGGAGTTGATAACTCTGTTGCCGTAGAAAAGGATGTCAATATCTACAGGGCGGGGAGCAT
>CAYWDP010000119.1:0-5330 GCA_964457045.1 uncultured Dehalococcoidia bacterium | reverse complement strand
CTTGATAACAAAGCTTGACCACTCACTCAATCCCTCTTACCCGAATCTCAACTCCTGTGCTTTCCCTGTCTTCTTTGCGAATCTCTGTGGTTGCCACTAGTCCGAGGGGACGTCTACTACATAGATATTGGGGCCGTCACGATCCTCACCATCAAAGGCAATCTTTCTCCCATCAGGTGACCAGGTAAGGCTTATCTCATAGATCGAATTATCAGTCAACCTGGTAACATTACTCCCATCGGCATTCATTATGTAGATGTCTGGCTGACCATCACGGTCAGATATGAAGGCAATTCTACTTCCATCGGGTGACCATGCAGGGGAACAATCACCATAGCGATGGCGGGGTGGATCTTCGGTCAGCCTGATTGGGTTGCTTCCGTCAGCGTTCATCACGTAGATCTCGCGATTTCCATCCCGATAGGAGTCGAAAGCGATCCTGGTTCCGTCAGGAGACCAAGAAGGCTGGTACTCGTATTTTGCCTCATCTGGACTCAGCCTGGTTTCATTACTTCCATCGACATTGACCACATAGATCTGCCATTTCTCCTCCCGCTGCGAAGCAAAGAGAATCTTAGTCCCATCAGGGGAATAGGAAGGCCAGTCGAACAAGGGTCCAAATACTGAATCCAGGTAGATCACTGGGGTGAGGTTGGTCCCATCGGCATCCACGACGAAAATCCCCGCTATGACGGCGTAGACGATTCTCTTCCCATCGGGCGACCATGAAGGAGACCTGGCACCTGGGGGATCAATCACTTTGGTTCGATTCTTGCCATCAGCGTCCATGACGTATATACCCTGATCGGTAGCAATCGGGAGTTCATCGGAGGTATCAAATATAGCAGACAGGAAGACTATTTTGCTTCCATCGGGTGACCACGAAGGCCACCTATCCTCCGCCCGCGGGTTGCGACTAAGGTTAACCAAGCCATCTCCTGAGGCACATGAGGCCATTACCAGTACTAGAACCACAAGCTCAACTATTAGCCTCCTTTTCATCTGTCACCTCCTCACACTTTGGGCAAGCAAGATACGACGGCTTCGCCGGTACATAGACTAATCTTTCTCCGCAGACACAGCAGCGCACATAAACAACGCCATTGTAGCAGATAGAATTACCATCTGCAACAACCATGTCTACCCTTTATGCGGGCTCGAAGCGAAAGTATCGCCGCTGTGTCTCCCGGCTTCTTAGGTGCGACAGTATCAGGAGTCCAAAGATGGTGCCGAGGGGGAACAGAAGCAGGTTGAGGCAAGCATGAACAATAGCCAAAGTCCTCCCCCACCCTTTTCTCATAACCAGGCCGGTGATGGATGCTGCCACAAGAAGGACCCAGGCCAGGAAGAGCCAATAGAACCACTCTGTCACATGCCTACCCTGTATTACCACCATCATCGGGCCTAGCGCGCTTATAGCCTGGTAGGCTATGATCAGACCGATTCCCAGATAAGGGTCAACCCCCTTCCAATCTATCCATCTCATGGATTTACCCTCCTTCCTGGCATCCCCCTCCAAATCCGCCTAGCTGGGCTCATCCTGCACCACCCCCTCTAGAGCTGCGATGATGAGCGCCTCCTATACCTGAGATAGACCAGCCGACCTAGGCCAAGAACGACTATCCCCAAAACCGGCCACACCCAGATGAGATTGGCAACATCAGACTCCTCTCCCTCTTCTAGAGTGAGGGAGTGTTGAGCTGGAGGCCACAGCACATCCTTCGCTACCTTCACATCCTCATCTGATGCCGCTATGGAACGGTGAGACTTCAGAGCAGTCAGGCAAGCGTACTCCCCCAGTAATTCACCAAGTCGTGGGTCAATGGAGTGAAGCTCTTCCCAGTTTAATCTAAAATAAATCGGGGTGATCTCCATCCCACCGACATGATACTCAACCTCTAGGTATGGAGAAACCTCGGTTATGCTTTTCCTCACCCCCTGGCTATTAGACAATTGGTAGAAGTCCAAAGGTTCTGGTGTCAACAGGAACAGGCTTATTCCTGTTAAGCCCGAGTTGATGGAGGAGATTCTGATGGGATAGTAAAGAAAGTCAGTTTTGAATCGGTAGACAATAGGCTCGACGCTCTTTTCAGTGGAGCTTATCTCTATCAGGTCAAAGACAAAGAAGTTTATCCCCTCGGCGATGTAATCCTCCACCAGCCATTCCAGCTCGGGGGAGGATATCTCATGCTCGATTTCGTTTCGGGCTAAGAAATCCTCTGCCCACTCTATAAATTCATCGGCATCGTTGGCTTTGGCTACCCAGATGTCATGCGCCCCAATCTTTTCATGAAAGACTATCTCCACTTCAGGCTCTGCCCCCCCTACCCCCATGGTCCACAACTCTTTCCACCAAGAGTAGCCAGGGTAGTGCTCCTCAATCAGTTCCGTAATACGGACGAAGGAATCGAAATCCCCCTTCTCTATCCTGTCAGGCTGGGAAGGCAAGGGAATTATCCGTAGAACCATAGAATCGTCGCTGGCAAGAACATCTGTGGACAGGATCAATATTTCGTATTCGCCGTCCCAGCCAATGATCGCCTTTTGTCCTGGCTCATAGACTAAGACATCACTTAGAGGAACCGTCCCGCTGTCAGCCAAAACCGAGGAGGGTAGTGAAAGGAAAAGGAGACAGCTACAAAGAAGAGCTACCAAAACCTTAACTATGATTCTCATCTCCCACCTCCTAACCTCTTCTCACATATTGTCGTCATTTTCCTTCACCTTCCCCAACCTTCGTGATTTTCCCCTTCACTTACTATGACGAAATTTGTCAGAGAAAAGCTCCCTCTGCTAGCCTAGCTCTGTCACCTTCTCTCTATTCGCCGAACAAGGGGCCCAAGCCGTCGCCCAACCAGTCGCAGTGGATTGCAGCTATCGAAAGCACCCACAAGATAGCGAACATAAGGGAGGCGCCATTTCCCATATACCTGCCTTTAAGCCACCAAAAATACCTATCCTCATGCTCTCGCTTATACGGATATTCTCTGTCGAGCCTACACTTGGCATGCCATGAATGCGCAAGCATGACCAGGGAGGAAACCAACCCAACGCTAGCGACGATGGTCAGAAAGGAGGCATTACTTTTACCGACTAACGCTACGAAGCCAAGAAATAAGATTGAACTTGCCAGCAGGAATATGCCTATCCTATGCGTAAAGAGCTGTCTTTCTACCTGTCCGTTGTCCACGTCAGCCTCCTGGTAAGTTTATTTTAGAACGCTGGCGCTGTCCGGCAACCTAAACAAAGGGATCCACCGACCATAGTCGCCTAGTCTTCCACCCAGTTGCCAATGTCATCATCCCAATGGACACCAGGCCAGCTTTCACCACCGGTTCCGATTCCGGTAATCTCACCGTCTTCCTGCACCTCATAGTATGCATTGAATGTGGCGATTAAGTAGTCGGCAGCATCATAGCCATCGGCTTGAATTACCCCAGGACTGCCATCCCATCCAGTGGTATTGTTCCAGTTAGTGAGTGTGGCCGCCCCGGCATCAGCCAAACAGGCGGCGACAGCCGTTTGAGCCTGGTGAAGCTCAGTCCTGGCTGCCTCTAGAGCAGATAAAGGTATCCAATCACTAACCCTTACCAGGTCCTCCTCCGCGGCGCTCCACTCATATATGGCTACATGCCTTGAAGCATACCGTCTCGTTTCGGTGAAACCCCATTCCGGTAAGCCTTCGTAGGTCACCTCAAACGCTGTAGCGGTGTCATAAAAAGACTGCCCATCAAAATTCTCGGCGCCCACCTGCGCTGTCGCTGCCCATAAAATGCTGAAGAAAAGATACGCTTGTTGGAATCCACCTAGGTAACCTGAGCCCGCATAAACTATATCCTCAGCTTCCATGGGGCGGTACTTAGAAAGAAGCTCTGTGGCCAGATCGACTAGGAAGGATGGTTCACTCCACCATAGCGTGGAGTGTGCGGTCAACATCCCGTCAAGGGCTTCCCAACCACAACCGTCTACCAATAGACCGCGGAAAGCAGATATGGCGTCCAGACCGATGAATGTGGCAGTATAGCCCCCGTCTCGAAACTCACGAGCAAAAGTAGCCGTTGCTATGCCAACTCCCATGCCAGTCGAAGGTATAGCTACATAGTCGCAGTCTTTCAGCATCTCTACTTCAGCAGCCCAGACCACCGTGCCCACGGGAGCCAGGAAACCGCCAACGTACTCAAACTTATCTGGGTGATCCTGGCAATATTCCCACATCTCCGTGTCTAGTTCTATGCCGGAGGGCTCGCTCCAACCTACAGAGCCAATCTTGGGGATCCCATCGTCATAATCCCAGTGTTCTTCGCTGATCCATTGCAGGAGAGCCTTTATCTGGTAAGAGACAGGACTATTAAAGCAAAACACCCATCCGGGGGGCTCTATTAGGGGTTCAGTGCTAGAGACTATGAATAGTGGAACCTTATCTCTTTCTGCAAAGGCTTTTAGTATTTCTCCAGTCGTGGTCAAAGGAGAGAAAATCAACTTTGCCCCCTTACCTGTTAACCAATCGTAGCCAGGTACAACCCTGGCAGGGTCACCCCTCATATCATATGTGACCAGCTTTAGCTCCACCCCAGGGATAGGGGCTTCTTCGCTAATATACCTAGCTAGGTCCACTATTGCATCCATAATGTGAATCGACGCCAGTGATGTTGGTCCTGTAAGGTCTGCCATGATGCCTATGGTGAGGATTACCTCTGTCGTCGCCTCAACGTAATCGACCTTAGTCTCCGTGTCTGAGCCACCAGGTCCGGTTACCCTGAGGGAAACGGAGTATTCCCCTCCAGCCTCGTAGGCATAGGATGGGCTTTGCTCGGTGCTGTCCACTATGCCGTCATTATCGAAGTCCCACTCCCAACTGGTGATTTCGCCTGTGGACTGGTCAGTGAAATGGACCTCAAGGGGAACACTGCCAAAAGTGGGCTCGGCAGTGAATTCTGTCTCTGGTGGAACCGCCACCTGTATATATTGAGCCTTAATCTCTGTGTCTGAGCCGCCAGGTCCTGTTACCCTGAGGGAAACGGTGTATTTCCTTCCAGTCTCCCAGGTAAATTCAACCTTAGTCTCTTCTGTCGGGTAATCAGGATAGATCAACTTTTGGGAAACAGTGATTTTGCCACCGATCTCATAGATATAGGATGGGTTTTGCTCGGTGCTGTCCACAATGCCATCATTGTTGAAGTCCCACTCCCAACGGGTGATTTCGCCAGCGGACTGGTCAGTGAACTGGACCTCGAGAGGAGGAGCCCCAGAGGTCGGCTGAGCAGTGAAGTCTGCCTCCGGAGACAGGCTGGCCACCTTTATGTATTGAGCCTTGACCTCTGTGTCTGAGC
>CAYWDP010000118.1:2670-5469 GCA_964457045.1 uncultured Dehalococcoidia bacterium | reverse complement strand
AGGGGCCATTGTTACTTACACCCCCGATCTCAACTATAGCGGCGCCGATAGCTTCGACTTCAAGGTAAATGACGGGACAGCCGATTCTAACGTAGCCACGGTGAGTATCGCTGTCAATGCGGTAAACGATGCTCCGGTGGCAGTGGATGACGGTCCCTACAGCGTGGACGAGGGCAGCACCATCACGGTGGATGCCCCTGGTGTGCTGGGCAACGATACCGATGCCGAGGGCGCCCCGCTGACGGCAATCCCGGTCAGTGGTCCATCGCATGGCACGCTGACCCTGAACGGGGATGGGTCCTTCAGCTATAAACACAATGGCAGCGAGACTATCAGCGACTCCTTCACCTACAAGGCCAACGATGGAGCAGCCGACTCCAGCATTGCTACGGTAAGCATCACTGTCAACCCGGTCAACGATGCCCCGGTGGCAGAAGCAGGCGGACCCTACACAGGCAATGAGGGGTCAGCGATAACCTTCAATGCCTCCGCCTCCCGTGATGTTGACGGTGCCATCACCCTCTACGAGTGGGATTGGGACTACGACGGAGACTACGATGAGAGCACTACCTCGCCGACCATAACTCACACCTGGAGTGATGACTACAGCAGCATGGTTCGTCTTAGGGTGACTGACAATGGCGGTGCTACCGCCACTGATATTGCTGCTGTCACTGTGAATAATGTAGCCCCTACTGCTGAGGCAGGAGGTCCTTACAGTGGGAATGAGGGCGGAGAGATAGCGTTGATAGGCACTGCCACCGACCCTGGCGCCGATACCTTAAGCTATGCTTGGGACCTCGATAACAACGGAAGCTATGAGACACCCGGTCAGAGCGTCTCCAACACCTGGAGCCAGGCGGGGACCTACACCGTAAGACTTAGGGTGACCGATGACAATGGCGGGGAGGGCTTTGATACGGCAACCGTTAACGTGCAAGGCCTGCTGCACATTAGTGGATTGGTACAGGATACCGGCGCAACCTCACTAGAGGATATTATCTTCTACTTGAAAGATCAGGCAGGTAACATAGTCGATGAGGATACCAGTCAACCTGCAGCAGACCCAGATTATGATATAGAGTGTTATCCTGGCATCTATGATCTCGTAGTTGATGCTAGAGTCCGGGATCTGGAGCTCACTTTCCACGATATAACCATAGAACATGACATCACAGATGCGAACATCATCATTGAGCCATACCCCGGCTGCCCTCACCCGCCGCCAGCCGGGAAACGGCATTTGAAATCTATAGAAATCAGCGCTGCCTCCTCTATTATGGTGAACGGTGTCACCATCAGAATGTATTACGCGGATTCAGAGGTTCGGTCTGCAGAAGTCAATGAATCGACACTCAGGATTTATCACTACACAGAAGGGGCTTGGCAGCAAGTCCCCACCGCAGTAGATACGGCTAGTAATATTTTGACGGCAACCCTTAGCAGCTTGTCACCCAACGGGGCCTTTGGTGACCCGAAAGCACGAGGTGTGCCAGCGTTCCCCAGTGTATATGTGGGGATTGCAGCAGCCTTGGGAGCAGGCATTCTAGCCTACTTCGTTCGCAGAAGGCTCATAGACTAAAAACAGCAGAATTAATGATGAGCCTCTTATAGGGTGGACGTCTCTGTCCACCCTAGTTCATTTTATCTTGCTTTGTCTCTAGATTTCCCCTATCCTGTGAAAAGGGCTCCTTTATCTTTGGCCTTGAGTATAGTTACTACTGAGGAGGCGAGTGAGCGTTGGACGATACTCGTAGCTTCCTGTTCAGCTGGCCGGTAGCTGTGGCCATCATATTGGTGATAGCGGCAGGATTTGGCACGGTTGGCTATCTCATCGCCGTTCGCAGGTTCAGGCAGCCCTTTATGGGTTTCTTAGTGCGCTATGGAATTGGCTTTTTGTTCCTTATCCTTCTGGAGGTTGCCTTCCTTTACCTCCTGCCCTCCTTCCACAGTGCTATACGTAACCTCACCGCCACGCTTGTTGGGGGAATATTGAGCTGGGTTGGAGTGAGCCACTCTGTCTCAGGTTCGATTGTCACGCTGCAGAATCCCCTCCTAATCTTTGATATCGAGGTCGCCTGTTTAGGTGGGGTGCTTTTCTGGGCTTATATAGCACTGGTTTTGGCTGAGTTCAAAGCAACGCCCAAACAGCGCTTGATCGGGATCTTTGCGGGGCTGGCCATACTCTTAGGGTTCAACTTCTTCCGCATAACGCTAAGCATCTATTTAGAATGGCTGACAGGAGTCTATGTTCACGACTATTTTTACCTATTTAATATGGTCTTTGTCCTGCTGGTCTGGGTAGGGTGGCTAAGAACTCTGAGACGTAGACAGGTGGCGCCTGCTCCAGCCGGCACCCTTCCATCTCCCCCGCTGCCCCATCGATAGCTCTTCGCGCTACAGTAGGGGCGCTCTCTCCGAGGCTAAAGAATCTGTCCGAGAAGCGTTCTTGTACGGGCGGATGTCTCTGTCCGCCCCTTTTGGGGACGACACAGAGTTCGTCCCCTACGGTTGTTTTTTGGACATTCTCTTGTAAGGGAGGGACTTGTCCCCTCCCCATTTTTCGGGAGACCATGAGGGTTGGGGATAAACACTCCTACTTGCCTAGAGATTGTCGAAAAACGAATCACCCTGTAGCGCTTGGACGGCTCTAAAAAGACCCGTCCCTACTTTTTTTCGACGCTCTCTTGGCTATATCGTGACCTCGTTCAGATAGATAGGTAACGCCTCAAGGTGTAACGGTTATTTACCACTTTATGTTTGAGACACAGACCAGCTAGTTTTTGTGTCATTGCGAGC
>CAYWDP010000118.1:0-2570 GCA_964457045.1 uncultured Dehalococcoidia bacterium | reverse complement strand
GCGAAGCAATGACACTATTGCTTTGAGAGATTGCTTCGGTTGCCTAAGGCGACCTCGCAATGACAAGGAAAGGAGGTGATGTCTTACTAATCACCTGGACTAGTACACATCGTTGATATTGGCTTCCTCTTCTGCTATATTCAAGGAAAGTCGTCGTTATTGAGGATGCTTTTAGTTTGCTAAAGGAGTAGCGGTGAGGGTTTCTAGACGCATTGAAGGACTGCCGCCCTACCTCTTTGTGCAGATCTCAGAGAAGATTGCTGAGAAGGAAGCCAAAGGGGAGGATGTGATTAGCTTTGCCATCGGCGATCCTGATATCCCTACACCCGACCATATTATCCAGCGGCTGTGCCAGGCAGCCAGAGACCCAGCTAACCATAGGTACCCCGAAAGCCAGGGGCTGCCTCAGTTTCGCCAGGCCATTGCCCAATGGTATGAGCGCCGTTTTGGTGTAGTCCTCGATCTTGATAAGGAGGTACTGCCCCTCATTGGCTCAAAGGAGGGCATTGGGCACATCGCCTTATGCTTCATTGACCCCGGCGATATCGCTCTGGTGCCTGACCCCGCTTACCCTGTCTATTCCGTGAGCACTATGTTCGCTGGTGGTGAATCCTACTTCTTGCCTTTAACAGAGAAAAATGATTTCCTGCCTGACCTGCAGCAAATACCACCAGAGGTAGCCCGGCAAGCCAAGCTCTTGTGGTTGAATTATCCCAATAATCCTACAGCAGCAACTGCTGAGCTTGACTTCTTCCAGAAGGCGGTTGACTTTGCCAAAAGGCATGACCTTGCCATCTGCCACGATGCCCCTTATACGGAGGTAGCTTTTGATGGCTATCGCCCGGTTAGTTTCATGCAGGTGCCCCAAGCCAGAGAGGTGGGTGTGGAGTTTCACTCCCTATCAAAAAGCTATAACATGACGGGGTGGCGAGTGGGGATGGTGGTAGGCAATGCCCAGATGGTAGATGCCCTAATGAGGATCAAATCAAACCTGGATTCAGGGATCCCCCAGGCTATCCAGTATGCTGCCATCGAGGCACTGCGAGGAGCTCAAGAGTGTATTGAGGAGCACAATGTGATCTACCAGCGGCGGCGTGATCAGATGGTGAAGGTTCTCCGGGAGATGGGTCTCGAAGTAAGACCCCCAAAAGCCAGCCTTTATCTATGGGCAAGAATCCCTCAGGGCTATACATCGTTAGAATTTGCTACCCAATTGCTAGAGGAGGCTGGAGTAGTAGTTACCCCTGGTACAGGCTATGGTAGGTATGGTGAGGGCTACATTCGCCTCTCCCTCACTGCCCCCGATGATAAAATTGAGGAGGGACTTGCCCGTTTATCAGCATGGCATGGCAAGATGACATAACAACCAGGGATTGATGACATAAATTTCGTCATTTGACATAAATTATTGACATAAGGAGGCATAATCCCTAGAGAAATCTTATCCACCGAAGAGGCTACAGAGCGGGCCTTCCTAGTCGGAGTGGAGATAAAAGGCAATAGAGATAGGTGGTCAGTAGAAGACTCTCTAGCTGAGCTAGCCAATCTGGCTCGTACGGCTGATGCTGAGGTAGTGGGGGAATTAACACAGCGGCTAGAAAGGCCATCGCCCACCTATTTAGGTAGTGGCAAGCTGAAGGAGTTGGCAGCCCTCAGGTCTGAGACGGGTTACAGTGTACTGATTTTCGATGATGAGCTTTCCCCACACCAGCAGAGGAATCTGGAGGAGGCTCTCGAAGTTAAGATTATTGACCGCACTGCTTTGATCCTGGACATCTTTGCCAGGCGTGCCCAAACTCGTGAAGGGCAATTGCAAGTAGAGTTAGCCCAGAACCAGTATTTGCTGCCTCGCCTTGTTGGGCAATGGAGCCACCTAGAGCGCCTTGGTGGTGGCATAGGCACCAGGGGACCGGGCGAGTCACAGCTAGAGACCGATAGACGCCTTGTCCAGCAAAGGATTCATCGCTTGAAGAGGGAGATCGAGGAAATGCGAAGACACCGCGCCCTCTACCGAAAGCATCGTAAAAGGATTGGCATCCCTATTGTATCCATCGTCGGCTATACCAATGCCGGCAAAAGCACACTGCTGAACACTCTAAGCGGTGCCAATGTATTAGTAGAGGATAAGCTCTTTGCCACTCTTGACCCTATAACCCGCCGCATTGCCTTGCCTAACCAACAACCTATACTGCTAACGGACACCGTGGGCTTCATTCATAAGTTGCCTCCAATGGTGGTGGCTGCTTTTAGAGCGACCCTTGAGGAACTAGGTGAAGCAGATTTGATCCTCCACCTGGTGGATATAACGCATAAGAATGCTGCTGAACAGTGTCAGACGGTGGAGGATATATTAATTGAGCTCGATCTTAATGATAAACCAAGGCTCACCCTTCTCAATAAAATAGACTTATTGGGGAGAGATGACTTAACGGAAGATCAGTTTGCTGGGCAACTTCAGATAGATAGTCAGGGAATGTTATTCATTTCGGCAGCTAAGGGATGGGGTCTGCATCAGCTCCTGGAGCGGATTTCGGCTATTTTGGTTATGTCAACGGCTTGACAAAAGGGGA
>CAYWDP010000117.1:0-5521 GCA_964457045.1 uncultured Dehalococcoidia bacterium | reverse complement strand
CAGACGCCGAACTCTTTGCGCCAGGCAATAGAACTCTGTGATGGCTTTGAGAAATTGAGACCCACTCATAAGGTATTTATCAAGGCTGGGGCAGCGTTGGGTTTTCCAGGACGTGTCGATCCCCCTAATGGCTGGGTTATCTCCCGGGTGATCGTGGAGGACCTGGTTAACCTGTTGCGTGAATATGGTGTAAAGGATATCACTGTTGGCGAAGGCTCTATACCCATAAGGGGTCTCAAGGCAAACACTGCCAGTGCCTTCGCCTGGGCTGGGGTGGACGAAGCAGCCCAGAAATTGGGTTTCCACCTGGTCGATCTCAATAAAGGGGAATACCTTACGCTGGACTTTGATGGCAAACCGATACAGGTCTCAAGGTTAGCTCTGGAGGCGGAATATTTTATCAATCTCACTTTGTTCCGCCCACATATCAACACCAAGGTTACCGCTGGAATGAAGAATCTGAAAGGCTGCCTCAGTATGGAGAGCAAGAAGGACTTCCATCGCTCCAGGGCTTTAGAGCGATTTATCGCCTTATTGGGCACCAAAATCAGGAGCGACTTGATAGTCGGCGACGGGATTTATATCCAGCAACAAGCCCCAGCACGGAGGATAGTCCACGAGAGGGATCTTATCCTGGCCAGCAAAGACCTCTTATCCTTTGATGTGGTTGCCTCTACCATTCTTGGCATTGAGCCCAGCTCAGTAGGTCACTTACAAGAATACGCTAATATCACCGGGCGGTCTTTAGACCTGGATTCTATAGAGATAAAGGGTGAAAAAATAGAAGAGGTGAAGTTCACCCTGCCCTGGGCTTGGGACTGGCCCGAGCAATTCAGGACTAGATATGAGACAACAGATCTTTGGGTCCAAGACCCGCGAGAGACCTCCTGCTCTCAGTGCTTAACTGTTGTCCAGCTAGCGCTGGCCAGTTTTCTGGCTGAAAATCGTGGTGCCACCTTTGACAACGTGGAAATCTGTTTTGGCTTCGGACCCATAGCTAAGCCAGAGTCCAAGCACCTTATATTAGTTGGCAATTGCTCCTTCGAGCCTAACGGGGATCGAGAAAAGGCAATCAAGGTAAAAGGTTGCCCTCCTACCCAGAAGAGAATGCTTGATGCCCTGAGAGATCATGCTGTCAAGGCGGCTGGATAAAGGCTTTAGCCTGGATAGAGGCGGAGAATCCAGCTTTGGTTAAAACTATAATCAAGGAGGTATAGTCATGAAGTATGAGACTATTAAGGTAGAGTACAGCAAAAATATCAGTACCATCACCCTTAATCGACCGGAGAGGTTCAACCCCATGAGTTTGGTCATGGTGCGTGAGCTGATGCAGGCTTGCGACGAAGTGGAGCAGAGTGGCAAAGCACGGGTGGTCATCCTCACCGGCGCCGGGCAGGCTTTCTCCGCTGGCCTAGACTTGGAAGAAATGAAGAAGATGATGACCCTCAAACCTGCCGAACAGGAATCGATCCTTAGATTATTGGATCTGATGTTCCTTCGGGTGAGGAATGTGGAACTGCCCACCATTGCTGCTGTCAATGGACTGGCGCTGGGCGGTGGGTGCGCCCTGGCTATTGCCTGCGACATCCGAATTGCCTCAGAGGATGCCAGGATTGGGGCTATATTTGTAAAACGAGGGCTCAGCGCTGCTGATGTGGGCGTCTCCTGGATCCTGCCCCGCTTGGTGGGGGCAGGTTGGGCCGCTGAGCTGATGCTCACCGGTGATACTATCGATGCTGCCCAGGCGGAGCGCATCCGTCTTTTCAACCATGTCGTCCCCGCTGATCAATTGATGAAGGCAGCCCGGGAGCTGGCGGCGAAGTTAGCTGCTGGGCCACCTCTGGGGCTGAAGCTAACCAAGCGGGCCCTCTATCGCTCTCTTTGGTATGGCCTTCCCAGCCAGCTGGAGTATGAGGCTGCGGCCCAAACCCTTTGCTTCCTCTCAGAGGATTTCCAGGAGGGGGTGAAGTCCTTCTTTGAGAAGAGAGAGCCCGAATTCCGCGGGTATTAGATACAAAGCTTATGAGGAGTTGGAAGTGAAAGAGTTAAGGGATTATAGCGCAGAGTTCGACCCTAATTTCAAGCTCGAGGATTTTTCCAAGGATATCCTGGTAGGGTTACTCAAACTATACTCCCAATTGCTTATTACTCTGGATGGTCTTTGGTATCTCTCTGTCAAGGAAAGGGCTGGTAATGAGGAAGCCATGACCTGCGATAAGTGGGTTTGGGAAAGGGCTCTGAGGTATATGACCCAGGATATTGCAGAATTAATCAAAGTGCCCGGAAAGGATGTGGTCGATTTTATGAAGGTTTTGCAGGCCCGTCCAATGCATCTTGTTATTGAGGAGAAGATGGAGGTGATAAATAGGAATGATGTTGTGCTTACTGTTACTCATTGCCCAACCTTGGAGGCACTGGAAAGGGAGGGGGAGGGGAGGGAGGAAACCCATTGTGAGCTGGCCTGCTCCCTAATGCGCCGAAAACATGCCCAACTGTTTAATCCCGACATGGAGGTAAGGTGTCTGAAGTTGCCTCCCCGAAAAGGCGATGGTGATATCTGCTGTCAATGGGAATATAGGCTGGCGGAGGGTTCCTCTGCTACCAGATATACTCCTTGAAGCCAAAGGAGGCAGGATGAAGGGAATTTCAGTGGAATTTATCCAGGATTTTCGCCAGAGGAGAAAAGAGAAGGACTGGGATCTTTGGCAGCTTCGTCAATGGATGAGAGAAGAGGAGGCAAGGCTTGAAGAGGAGAACCCTGGTCTTCACGATTATATTACGGCCATATTAGCTGGTTTGGGCGATAGACTAGAGGCTCCTCTGGGGTCCTTAGTCTGCGAGCGCCTTTACTTCCACTTCCTTGAACTCCTTGCCATTATCCGTGAGCACGAGCAAATCGAAGTATTAGAGAATTTATGGGAAAGGGAGCGCAACTAATATGGAAATAATAGGTACAACAACCCCTTTCTACGTCATCCTTTTAACCTGGCTGGTTAAGACTATAGTCCTGGCTTTCATCTGCGCTTTTATCGCCTGGCTTGGGATTAGAGTATTAGATGCTCTTACCCCCCACATCGAGGAGCGGGAGAGGATGGGGGAAAACCCTGTTTCTGTTGGGCTCTTTATAGCTGGCTTCTTTATCCTTATTGGGCTGGTTATCCACGGGGCTGTTACTGCCCCCACTCTGGTTGGAGCTCCAGCTGCCGACCAGGCAATCGACTTTCTAAGGAGACTGGGTCTCATAGCCGCGAGTTTCCTCGTCAGCTTGCTTATTGGAATAGCAATATTGAACATTGTTGACCGGTTAACACCGAAGATACCGTTTCTTAGTGTGGCACAAAGTTCCCTTGGAGTAGGGATTTATGTCTTTGGCTACTTGACTTTCTTTGGTTTGATAATCCACGCTGCGCTAACAACGCCTTTATGAGCCGTTGCTATGAAAAAGATAGGAGTTCTGCTGATCTTGCTGATTATGGTGTCCATTGCTCTGATGGCTGCCTACCCTTCCTTTGCTGCCTCGTCTCAACACTTTTACCGAGAAGGGGATGATATTTTTGACGATTGGCATGTATGCCGAACCCGGGCCTACGGGGCTGATGGTTTCTTCCAGATAACCGGTGAAACAGCATTCCGCCCGATTATAGCGCTTGAAAGTTTAGGCCAGAATGTTGACCGAGCCTACAGGCTTGGTGAACAGTTTGCTGAGAAATACCCCGACCAACATCAAAGAGCAGAGAAGATATTCTACTTTGTAAGGGACAAGGTCCGATATACGCCTGACATTGATCAGTTTAAGTTTGAAGAGTTCGCTCAGAATGCTGATGAGCTTGCCACCACCGTTGAGCAAAAAGGCATCGCTGGCGGCGACTGCGAGGATATGGCCATCCTCCTAGCGGTGATGTACAAGGGGGCAGGCTATCGCTCAGCTATAGTGCTGCCGCCTGGCCATGCTGCCGCATTGGTCTACTTGCCAGATTATAAAAAGGCAAACCTCCTTGAGCTTAAAGGCGAGAGCAGTTGGGTTTGGGCTGAAGCTACAGGCAGGAACAATCCCTTGGGGTGGATTCCTGAGCGGTATAGCGGGGCAAAGTTAGCCGTCTATGAGATCACCGAGGAGGATTTATCGATTGAACATCCGCCCACCGAGCCAGAAACAGAGGTGGCAAAAACCAGTGGGAGCCTCCCTATTCTAGCATCGCCCTTCGTGATAGTAATCTGCTTAATGTGGATTATATCGATGTTTAGGAGAAGGCGTTCTTGATGTATTCCCGAGGGGTAGGGTTCGCCCCGTTTGGATAGAGGCAAAGCCATGCCTCTGGCGAATATGCTCAACAGCCTTATCCACTTGCTCTAGCTTGTTAGCTGTATCATCTAGCATTTCAAGCTGCCGCTCCACACCGGTTAAATTTGACACTCTGATGCCGATAAGCCGCACCAGTTTCTGACTTTGGGAAAGAGCCTTCTCCAGCAATTGATTTCCAATTTCAAAGATGGTATGGTCACGATTTGTGGCTGCCTTTAAGGTGCGACTCCGGGTGATGGTTTCAAAGTCAGCATACCTAAGCTTTAAGGTGATGCATCTAGCTTGCTTATCCTGCCACCTCAATTCAGCCCCAACCTGCTCACTAAGATGGCACAACATCGCCTCTAAGAAGCCTCGGTCGAGAGTATCCTCAGCAAAGGTAGTCTCTCTACCAATGGACTCAACCTGGGTCAAGGGTTCCACCTTGCTTTCATCGATACCGTTAGCATATCGATGAAGGGTTTCTCCAGCTACACCGAAGGTTTGCCTGAGAACCCTCGAAGGTAGGGCAGCCAGTTGCCCGATAGTTGTTACTCCCATTTCTTCCAGTACTCGCTTTGTCTTCTTCCCCACTCCTGGTAGCTTACTGACTGGCAACGGAGCAAGAAAGGAGCGCTCCTCCCCTGGAGCAACTTCAAGCAGTCCATCAGGTTTGGCAAGGTCAGAAGCCACTTTGGCTACCACCTTACAGCTAGCAATGCCTACTGAAGCAGTAAGGTCTAGCTCTTGCTTTATGCGCCTCTTCATCTGCAAAGCTATTCCACGAGTTGATCCACAGCCGCTGACATCCAAGTATGCTTCATCAAGTCCCAATGGCTCCACATCAGGCGTCATATACTTAAGGATGTCCATAAACCTCTGCGAAACTTGATAGTACCGAGAGAAGTCACCTTGAAGGAAAATAGCTTGGGGACAAAGGCGATGAGCCAGGGCAAGAGGCATGCCAGCACTCACCCCGTATGACCGAGCCTCATAGGAAGCAGAGGAGACTACTCCGCGAGGGGAATGACCGCCAACTATGACTGGTTTGCCTTTCAGGGCGGGATCCAAGGACTGCTCCACAGAGACAAAAAAGGCATCGAGATCAATATGAATAATTGAAGGATGTTTAATTTTCACCCTGAGCGATAGCGAAGGGTCTCTAGATTCTTCGCGGAGTTTACCCTGAGCGAGATTCTTCGGTCGCTTCGCTTCCTCAGAATGACAAGAAGCGAAGGG
>CAYWDP010000116.1:0-5717 GCA_964457045.1 uncultured Dehalococcoidia bacterium | reverse complement strand
TAAACATATCAGAGTCTCCTTCCTCCGCAAGTAGTAGGACTTTTCGGACAGGCTCCAGAAGCGGGAGGGGGATAGAGGGAGGGGAAAATTTCACCCTCACCCTAGCCCCCTCTCTTCAAGGGAGAGGGAGTCTGCCCCCCCTTTCTGTGGGAAAGCCTTTTCAGGCTTGATAAGTAGCGTCGTGACTCCCGTCACGACGGATGATTGTTTTTGCGCAAAGTGGGTAATCAAGGCGGAAAAGGGCTTGCACATTGAAGTTATTTACGCTAAAATAATTAGCACTCTTGAGATGAGAGTGCTAATTATTTAGATTGCTTGGGAGGTATAACTTTGCCCATTTATGAGTATCGGTGTGGGAAATGCTCATTCCAATTTGAGGTGAGGCGGCGCTTTGGCGAAAATTCTTCGGCCCCTTGCCCCAGGTGTCAGGGGGAGGGGCATCTTGTCTTCTCCCCGGTGCCCGTAATCTTTAAGGGTCCGGGCTTCTATACCACAGACAATAGGAAACGAGAAAAGAATAACTCTAAAGAGGATAAGACTAAGGAAGAGCCTGAGGAGTGAATGAAAAGGTTATGGCGAAGAGAGACTATTATGACATCCTGGGGATAGACAAGAGTGCTGATGGAGCCGCTATTAAGAGGGCCTACCGGGGTTTGGCTATGAAGTATCATCCGGATAGAAATCCTGGGGATGCTCAGACAGTAGAGAAGATGAAGGAGATAAATGAAGCTTATGCTGTCCTGTGTGACCCAGAGAAGAGAAGGCTATATGACACCTATGGTCACGCTGGTCTCCAGGGTTTCACTCAGGAGGATATTTTTAGAGGGGTCGATTTTGGCAGCCTTTTTGAAGAGCTCTTTGGTGAGGGCTTTGGTTTTGGTGAAAGCGTCTTCGATAGCTTTTTTGGTAGGCGAAGAGCAGGGAGGGCTGGGCAACCACGAAGGGGCGCTGATCTAAGATACGATTTAACCGTCAATTTGGAAGACGTGGTGTTTGGGAAAGAGGAAAAGATAGAAATATCTAGGGTAGAAACTTGCTTGGCTTGTAATGGAGCAGGGGCAAAGAAAGATGGTTTGAAGGAATGCGAGGCTTGCCATGGTTCAGGACAATTAATGACTGAGCAGAGGTCGGGTTTCACCATATTTCGTCAGATCACCACCTGCGGTCACTGCAGAGGTAGGGGCAAGGTTGTAGTACATCCCTGTGAGGAATGTGAAGGGAAGGGCTCAGTGGAGAAAAGGAAGGAGATTGATGTTTATATACCAAAAGGTGCAGATACAGGGTATAAGATAAGGATTGAGGGGGAGGGAGAGCCTGGAGAGGACGGGGCGGGGAGTGGTGACTTGTACGTTGTACTAAAGGTGGAGAAGCATCCTATCTTTGAGCGACATGGTGACGATATTTATGTGGTAAAAGAGATTGATCTGCCTCAAGCAGCCTTAGGTGGGGAATTGAGTGATATACCCGGTTTGGAAGGTGATTTGAAACTTGATATCCCTGGAGGGACGCAAAATGGGTCAGTATTCAGGATAATAAATAAAGGAATCCCTCATTTGAACGATTATGGTAGAGGGGATGAATACGTGGTAGTAAAGGTGGTAACCCCTACAGATTTAAGCAAGGAAGAGAAAGAGTTACTGAGAAGGTTTGAGAAGTTGAGAAGGCAACGCTCCCCATAAGTCATTGCTGCTATCTATCCCAAAGTCAAACCGGACCCAGGTCACTCTACCTAAACCTCCATAGTCCTCCTCCCCAACTCACTAATCCCCTCCTTCTGAGGTTGTCCCTTAGCTCCCCTCTCTCCCGGCCTATATATTCCCTTGCTGGATTGGCCAATTCAGGTGGATATTGAGCTATCAGATAATCCTCCTCCTGAAATTCATAATCTCTGTCTCCCTGTTTAAGGCTGGTATACTTCTGGTGGTCGATGATCCCCAGATGGTGGAGGCGATAAAAGTAATAGGGTGGTATGTATATAGGAATAATAGATAGTTCTTTCCCGATGTAGACAACCCTTATCCTCTTTAGGTAACCCTTGGCAGTCTCTTGCTCTAGAAATTGGTCAAATTCCTCTCTCTCAATGCCCTCCTGTTGCAGTATTTCCAGCAGGGTATGAATGTGAAATAGGTATTGGGGAGGAATTTGGCAGATCAGGCCCCGGATCAGCATCTCCTTGGCTGGCTTTCTATTCACTTTCTCGTAAACTTCTACCAGCTGAGCAGAGAATTGGTCACTATCAGGGGTGGCGTGGTAAAGGTACCCCCCTTCCTCCTGGGTTACTACGTCTATAGCTATCAATCTTCCCAGGGCTTTGTTGACATACTCCAGCGGCTCATCGATAATAGTAGCAAGCTCTTCTCGAGTCTTTTTTGCCCCGGTATCTTTGAGGTACTTTACTAACTTAACAATGGCAGGTGTAAACATCAGGAACCCCTAAATTTTGGGGGAATTTTTTGAGAGTCAGGATTTGAGCTATACTAACCTAGACGAGGGCAGATGTCAATATTCTCTAAGTCTCCCAAAACCAAGAATGACCTAGAAGCCTATAAGCCAGTCCCAGTTGCCTACCAGCTAAGATATTCTGTGTTAAGAAAAATTTGGGCTGGGGAGGATGTGCTGCCTGACATTCAAGGCAGAGAGGAAACGAAGAAAGATGTTATTCGGGCCATATTATCTGGGGCGCACCCTTACCTGGTCTCAGAGGAAGGCATGGGAAAGACCAGGTTAGCCCGCTCACTGAGTGCTTTGCTTCCTCCAATACTGAGGATTAAGGGCTGTCCCTATAACGATGACCCCAAGTGGCTGCCAGAGCTACTCTGCCCTCGGTGCCGGGAAAGCAAAGACCCGGCAAGGAAGTATGGCATTGAGCTTGTCCCTGGGGGGAGACGATTTTCCCGCATCCAGGGTAATGAGTATACCAATGAAGCCAAGCTGTTGGGTTTAAAGGATATACAAGCCATTGCTCAGGGCAAGAGTCCTACAGACCCCAGGGTGTTTACCGGTACCGGGGTCTTCCGGGCAAACAGAGGCATATTATTTGTGGACGAGCTTCCTGCTATTAGAACCAACGTCCAGGTCCTGTTACACCCCTTGTTGGAGGAGAAGAAGGTTATTCTTGAAGAATATAATTGGCAACACCCCTTAGACCTTATTGTGGTAGCTACTGGGAATCCCAGGGGGTTCTCCCACGTTTACGAGATCCCCAGACCACTTTTGGATAGATTAGAGCTTATTTATATGGATATGCCTGAAGAAGCAGTAGAAAGGGAGATAATGCTTAGGGAGAGGTTTAGCATCAAGGATAACTATGAGGAAGTTGTTGGACCCAAAGGGGAAGACCTTGTTCCATATTCGGAGCTGGAAGAGAAAATAAAAAGGACCGTAGCCGCCCCGTGGTGGATTATAGATGTGGTAAATCGAACGGTAAGGCACAGTCGAACCTGCCCCAAGCTGGAGAAAAAGGCGAGCATCAGGGCAAGCAATAAAGCTCTTGACCACACCTATGCCAGTGCAGAGATGGAAAATAGAGAGGTAGCCAATCTAAAGGATGCCTACGATGGATTGAAGCTGGCCTTGAGGGGAAGGATTGGACTTAGCCCTGAATATCTGGATTTAGATGAGCCACGAAGGTCTTTTATCCGCAGTGACAGACTTGTCGAGGACCTGATGTGGAACGCACTGGAGGATTTTGACACGGGCATCCTTGAGGGATGCGATAAAGAGAAGCTGGCTCAGGAGTTGAATTCGATCCTTTCTTTTGAAAGGGGTAGCATCGCCTCCAGACTCCAGGAGCATGAACAGCTAGGAGAAGTGATAGATAGAATGAAGAAGGCAGCCACTGAGAAGGACAGTAGCTTGCTAAGTGAAGCGGAGAGGAGGTTAACTTTTAGTCCAGACAGCGCAGGGGAGAAAACTAAGCAGGAGTATATTTACTCCGCTTTGGAAGTGGTGGTCAATCTTGCTATCCACCGACGGATTATGCCTGAAACTGAAGCGAAGCAAATGTTCATTCCGCAGAAGATTACCGAGATGAGGTCATGGTAGAAATAGAGATTGTTAGCCTTCCTAAATGTCATTCTGAGGGAGCACAGCGACCGAAGAATCTCCCTCAAGGTAAACTTCATAGAGGCGAAGAATCCTTCGCATTGCCCAGGATCGCGTCTGGAGACCCTTCCCCCGATAAATCGGGGTCAGGGTGACAACTAAAAACCCAATGGTAGAAATAGAGTATTGCACCAGGTGTAGCTTGGAGGAGCCGGAAGAGGTCAGCGTCTTGCGGGAGATTGCCCGTTCTCCGAGCCCTAGCATTGAAGACATTAATCGACAAATCTTTAGGTATGGGTCGATAAAAGAGAAAGCCAAAGAGCAGGCAGAGCAGAGATTGGCAGAAGGGCGAAGGAAGCTGGAGAGTTATAGGCAACAGCTAAAGAAATATGAGGAGGGACTTTCCCTTCAGGTAGTGGAGCAGCTTCTTCAGGGTGAAGAGGTGGATCAAATTGCGGAAAGAATAATGTCAGACAAGCTCAGGCAGGAGCTAGAGCAAGCTATAAATTCACTGAAGTATCAGCCCGAGGATGTAGATTACGCCGATGTCGAGGCTGCCTTAAAGGAGTATCAGAGGCAGGGTTATATAGATATAGAAAGAGGGAGAGTGAGGATAACCTCCAAAGGTGCTAGGTTGTTAGCTAAGCAAGCCTTAAGGAGGGTTCTGGAAAGCTTAGCCAAGAAGGAGATAGGGACCCACCTTATAAAGGAAATTGGCTATGGTTCAGAGATATCTACCTGCTCGAGACCATACGAGCTAGGGGATGAGTATGAGTTTATTGATATCGAAAAAACCCTGCTTAATGCCTTGGAAAGGGGTGCTCCTATTCGCCGTGGACTTAAGCCAGAAGATTTCCGCATTTTTGAGACTCAACATCAATCCAGAATGTGCTCCGGGGTGATAATTGATGGAAGTGGCTCTATGCAAAGTGGTAACAAAATGGAGGCTGCTATAGAAGCCTCCTTAGCCCTCTCTGAGTTAATCAGTCGGGAGCCAAAAGATTCACTGGAAGTATTTACCTTCGCTGAAAAGGTGAAGCACGTTGCCCCTTGGGATGTTGTCAATGAGGTGATGGGTAAGGGCAGTACAGATATAAGGGCTGGGATGAGGGCTTTCAGGATTTCGGCTAGGCATGAGAAGGGAGATAAGCAGGCTTACTTAATAACTGATGCCGAACCAAATACCGAAGATGGTGTATACGTTGGCTTTCATAGAGCCATGGGAGGAGTGCTGCAAGAAGCGCTGCATTATCGAGAGGATGGCATTACCCTGAACATTATCATGTTAGACCAGAGGGCCTCCCTGAAGGAATTTGCTCGTGTCCTAGCCCGAAAGAACCTGGGCAGGGTCCTTTTCACCACTCCCCATGACCTGGGAACAGTCATAATCGAGGACTACCTCAAGGCTAGGGTTGCCTCAGGCAGCAAGGCAAAGAAGGAGCGCCTAGATGGACTTCCCTAAGGTTGACATAACTACAGAGTTGTGGCCTTAATCTAACCGCAAAAATTGAGGCTTAGCAACTCCTCAGTGTCCCATTGCCCCCAGAATCCGCCGCAAAGCTTTGCTTGTCTGAACGAAAGAACAGCCCAATCCTACCCAGAATCAGCGATTGAAATACCCCACGCATAGGGTAGGGGCTCTGTCCCCTGCCAAGCGGGGCGGGTGACAGAGC
>CAYWDP010000115.1:0-5748 GCA_964457045.1 uncultured Dehalococcoidia bacterium | reverse complement strand
CCGATTACGATGGGCTCGCCGGCGGGAATGACAATGGGCGTCTGGGGGTCTCGTGGAACCACGCTATTCCCAATGTTTTCGATCTCCTGCTCTTCGCCCGCGCACGCGCCTGCCATCAGCGCTACGGCGAGAACCAAAATCGATATGATCCCCTTGACCCGGCGTGTGGAACGCCAGAACTGCAACAGCATAGAATCCCTTCGGCTTGGTGCTCTGGAAGATTAAACTTTGAGAAGTATAGCACAGCTTAGTTATTGCTGCAAACGCATCTATTTTATCGGGGAATCCAGCCGGAGAAATCCCCAGGCAGCGCGCATTTCGCGTTGTCTGCTTTCAATACATCGCTCCTTCTACAAAGCGGCCAAAAACATGATGCTCGAGCCAAGAGACTCAGCAATGTGACTAAATGTGTAATCCCTTAGAGCGGCTTTCCAATGCACGTCCCAGGAGCAAGGGAAGCATTCCGATGGTATTCTTTGTACAAAGAATTGCATTTCAAACGCCCTTCTATCGGTTCAGCTACTACTTCAACAGCTAAGTGAGCAGACTGGACTGAATGGTATTCCTTTGTTACAATGCCTTTTGCAGTCAAGTTGACTCAATCTTGGTTAAACATGGGCGAAGAAGCAAGACAAGCCTCCTGGTGGAGAAGAAACTATATTCGTATTCTGGTGTTTCTATTTACCGTGGCGATCATCGTTTTATTCGTCCTCTTGGGGGTGATTTACAAAGACAGAATCGAAGAATTTAAAGACTATGGCTACCTGGGCATCTTTCTTATGGGCATTGCTGGGAGCACTGCCCCCGTCTGGCCTCTCCCCGGCTCATGGGCGGCTTTCCTTGGGGCTGGATATGGCTTGAATATATTCATCATAGCCCTGGCAGCGGGGACTGGCGAGGCTATTGGGGAGCTCAGCGGCTACATGTTGGGTTATGGCGGACAGCCGGCGATTACCAAGTGGAAGAGGTATCAGCGGTTTGAAGGCTGGATGAAGCGCCATGGTACACTGGCTATATTTCTGGTCTCAGCGGTGCCTAATCCCCATGTTATCAAATTGGTGAATGCCTCGGCGGGGGCCTCACGCTTTCCCCTATGGAAGTTGTTTCCCATTTGCTGGTTGGGGAAAACCATCAAATCCTTTGCCTTTGCCTTAGCTGGCATGGGGCTTATCGGTTGGCTCACCGACCTGGTGGAAAGATTTCATTAGATAAACTTGGCATCCCTTGTCTCTCCTAGCACGGCACTTCACGCAGTATGCTTGCATCAGTCCACTTCCCGTTTTTGTGTGGAGCACAGCGCGCTTACCACTGGAATGTCAGCAATCTCTTCACGCTGGATGAAGTAGCCCAATGTTCCACCGGATAGTGAACCAAATAATGTCTCCTCTTTGAGCGTCCCCTTTTTGTCCCCTTTTAGCCCTTTGCTTCGCTCTATATAATAGAGGGGTAAGGATGGCCGTATTGGTCATGGAGAGAGGTCAAAAGGTAGAGCTTCTGAGAGGTGGCGATAGTAAAACTTGGGAGGTTGTTGTCAACCAGTATCAGATATCATTGTCGAAATACCTATATAACATGGTTAAAGATAAGGAGCTGGCACGGGATTTGACTCAGGATACTTTCCTCAAAGCCTATCAGGCGATACCCCAAACCGAGGGTGACCTCAATCTCAAATCTTGGCTCTACCGCATTGCCACCAATACCGCCATCGACGTGCTACGCCGACGCAGGCTTATCTCCTGGTTCCCCTGGGTAGAGGGGGCGACTATTTCCAGGGAGACAAGTAATAGTCATGAAGATGGCTTAACTCAAAGAGAGCTGGTTCGTGGTGCTCTGAGCAAGCTACCTGGAAAGCATAGGGCTGTGTTGCTGCTACATGATAACCAGGGCTTTAACTGTCAAGAGATAGGGGAAATGCTAAGTATTTCTCTGGGGGCAGCTAAAAAACGCCTTGCCCGGGCGAGGGTGATGTTTCGAGATGCCTACGAGAGGTTGGAGAAAGGAGGTGAGTGAAGTGGGCTGTAGGAAGGTAAGGTGGCTGCTGGCTCTTTACGACAGCGGTGAGCTGAACTCTGAGGAGAAAGAGAAGGTGGAGACCCATCTGGCTTCCTGCCAGACGTGTCGCCAGGAGCTGGCCCGGCTAAGCAAGGTTCCAGAATTGCTTCAGTCGCTCCAGGGCGACGCCTGGTGGGCAGATGTCAGCTCACTTGTAAGGGAGCGTTTGAATGCTTTCAGCGCGGAAAGTCGTCCATCGCAAGCAAAACCGATCGAGGCTAGGAAAAGAGGCATAGTAAGGGGGAGACCTGTCTGGCAACCAGTATTTATCAGTCTGGTAGCTGTAGTAGTTATAGTTGGAGCCAGCTTAGGAGTAATACAGCCCTGGGAAGGCGATAATTTAGCCCAAGCCGCTGCTGAGGCAGTTCGGAATGACCCCCAGGTTCAGGCAATACTGGGTGGAGGTAGTATGGAGGTAACCGAGGTGGAGATAGCAGGTCCCACTGCGTACGTGTATGCCAGCTTAGGGGAGTCAACTGTCGAAGCGCAAGTCGACGTTGCGAGTCTAAACGTGAAGACAATTCTCTGCGCAACTTATTCTTCACTTGGGCCGTCGGTCTATCGATCGGAGCTGACTGAAGATGAGAAGGCAAAGGCCATCGAAATAGCTGAGGCTGACCCTTGTATTCAGGAAATCTTGGGTCATGGATTGACATTGGGTGAACCTAGCAACTCGAGCCCTGTTCTGGGAGTAGATCCCAGAAGGGTAGCCTGGCTGCCCTTTGAGGGAGACGCAGCGACTGATGAGGTTCGTGGGGTCATTGTTAACCTTGACGACCAGGATATCACCGTGATGTGGGGAGGAGACCTGCCGAGCTGGTGGCCATATTAGGCGTGGATAGCTAAAGTCCAACGATGCAGACGCTGACCGTTGGTGCATAGGGCTCGTGCCCCATATTGTGAGCCAGGGCCAGCTCGGGGTCTTTTGTCTGGCGTGGTCCAGCCCTGCCCTGAAAGTGGAGGTAGGGCTCATAGAGCATCCTTATGCCGGAAGCACCGATGGGATGTCCAAAGCACTTCAGGCCTCCGTCAGGTTGCACCGGCAGCTCTCCGTCCAATTGGAAGGTTCCTGCTTTGATATCGTCCTTCACCCGCCCCCTGGGGCTGAACTGGAGATCCTCCATAGTGACAGCCTCAGTAATGGAGAAGCAATCGTGCACTTCTGCCAGGTTTATTTCCCTGCGAGGATTCTTGATTCCTGCCTCAGCATAGGCAGCTATACCGGCACGATAGGCTTCCTCAACGTGGGTGTAGTCGTACTCTGAAGTCAGCCGGCCCGAGGTAGGGCTGGCACATATCTGGAGAGCCTTGATATACACCGGCTTGTTAGGGAAACTCTTCACCATATCGGCGCGGACAATGATAGCCGCAGCACCACCATCGGAGACACCACAGCAATCGAAGAGGCCCAGCGGCCAGGCAATGATAGGAGCATTTAACGCCTGTTCCAGGGTGATCTCTCTCCTCAGATGGGCCTTGGGATTTAAGGAGCCGTTGTGGTGACTCTTGACCGAGATCTTACCTAGCATGGCTTTACCCTCCTCGGGGCTGAGTCTATAACGGGCAAAGTACCTGGTGGCCATGATGGCGAATACCCCGGGCATACTTGACTGATAGTGGGTGCCGGTGCGATTCTCCATGCCCGGCACGCCACTCATGCCCTCGTCCTTTAGCTTCTCGAAACCGACGGCCAAACAAAGGTCGTAGACGCCGGCAGCCACAGCATAAGCGGCGCCTCTTACCGCCTCGTGGCCGGAGGCGCAAGCGTTCTCCACCCTGGTCACCGGTATGTACTGCGCCCTTAAGGCTTCGCTCACAGTGCGGCCCCCAGCGCCGCTGAAAAGGGTGCCTGCCCAGACTGCCTGGACATCTTTCATCTCTATACCGGCATCGGCCAAGGCTTCATTCACCGCGTCCACAATAAGATCAGTGGGACCCTTGTCCCACAGCTCCCCAAACTGGGTGCAGCCCATACCTACAATAGCCACCTTATCCTTAATGCTCCCTGGCATCTCTTGCCTCCTTTACCTTATTGGCCTAGCTTTCCAGAAATAGTTGCTCAGGCCCCGGTCGAACTGCAGCTTCCTGAAGGTCATCTCCACCGGCATGCCAATCTCGACCTTGGCCGGGTCCCGATCGGTGAGATCAAAGAACGCCCTTCCCCCACCTTCGAACTCTACCAGCACTACGGAAGCTGGAGGGTCGATGACCGGAGCCAGGTTATCCTGGGTGTAGCTGAAGACCGTGGCCTTCCTTCTGGCAAAGTCATAATCGTCGAAATCGTCCTGAGCCTGGCAAACAGCACAGACACGAATGGGTCCCGTTGTAGCCCCGCCGTTATCATACTGAGGGGTACCGCAACGCCGGCACTTGATCCCCCAGAGACCCAGGAGCTGCCTTCTTTCTCTCCATACGGCTGACAGCCGGATGTGCTGCTTTTCGGGCCGCCTGGCTGCTTCCAGGGGAACTATCTCACGCCAGCGTAGATAATCATTATAGTTGGCCATTACCTGTTTGGACTCTAGATTCTTCTTAATACCACGCCGCTCCCCCAGCTTCTCTATGGCATCGGTTACCTGCAAGACAAAGGCATCAGCACCGTTCCCACTGCCAGCAAAGAGTATCCTATCTCCAGGTTTGGCCTCCTCCAGGGCGGCTACTAACATCATCGGGGCCATAGCACAGCCAGTGACCCCCACATTGAGGAAGAGGTTAAAGGGATCCTGTGCCTGAGAGGCCTCAAACCCCAGTGCCGTCACCACTCGTCCGTGCCTTCTAGGATCGCCGGGAGGATCGAAAACCATCTTGGTGAAGTCTTTTGGCGAGAGACCACCTTTCTTCATCAGCCCGGACATAGCCTCGGGGAGAACCTTGGAATAGCCCTCATCCAGCACCATGCGATCTTCCCAGGAGCGCACAAAGGTATCGTCATAAGACCGCCACATCCCGGCCAGTTCGTCCGATATACAATAGCTATCCTGAATCTCGGCAATGACATTCTCTTTGCCCAAGAGAAGAGCAGCAGCGCCATCACCCATCTGCTGCTCCAGCATGCCGGCTGGCGCTCCCATTCGGCTGTCAGCCGCAGTTACCAAGATGCTATTTGCCGTGCCGGCTTTTATGGTATCCAGAGCCAAGGCTAAGGCGGTTGTCCCCGATCGCAGGGAGGTAGTTACATCAGCAGTCCGAATATCCCGACGCAGATCCAGTGGCATGGCTATCAAGGCTGAGCATTGCTTCTCCTTGTAGGGGGAGGTGGTAGTGGCAAAGTAGAGACCATCCACCTTATATGGGTCTAAGTCCCTCAGGCAGTCCATAGCTGCTTCTACAGCCATGGTGACGCTGTCTTCATCATAGTAGGCTACCGCCCTTTCGCCAGGCATAGCAAACCCACCCCAGGCTTTAACGCAATCCTCTCGGTTCATCCGGTGCCATGGAATGTAGGCACCATACGATGTTATTCCTACCATTGCCATCTCCTATTTTGAATCTAGACTTTTACTCTTTCAGGTTATCATTTGCCCCAGGGACTGTCAAATGCACGGTCTAGTGCTCAGATGATATGAAAACATCAAGCAGCCCACAGAGAACCTTGCAGTTACCCACTTTGCGGAAGAACAATCATCCGTCGTGACAGGAGTCACGACGCTACAGCTTTGATAGTTGTAGCGTCGCCTCTCCTGAGGCGACGAATAA
>CAYWDP010000114.1:0-5851 GCA_964457045.1 uncultured Dehalococcoidia bacterium | reverse complement strand
TGAGCCCCCGCTTCGACTTGAAGCGAGGCGTAATTCAAGCAGGATCCCCTTCAAAAGACCAAAAACTTCGAACTGCAGTCCGCATATAGGAGGCCTGTCAACCCGTAATCAGGTGCGCTGGGGAGTCATCCTAGCGTGGATAGGCCTAGTTGTTCACCCAAGCTTGCGCCCTGGTGCTTGGGAGCCCCTGTGAACCTCTCTGCTTTACATTCCGTATCTGGAGAATTTGCAGACTTTACGTTCCTATGTTTATCTCGATTCAGCGTCCTCGGGGACTATGTATTGAGCCACTGATAATAGGCTCGTTTATATAGACGTCACCGTTCCTTATCTTTAAGTTGAAACCACAAGTAGGATTGGTGCATACCCATGCCTTATAATGGATAGCCGCCCCTTGGCTACCAAAGTCAGACAAAGGCACCAGATCACCCTCTTTACACTTTTGGCATTTAGGGAACGCGAAATGCTCCACAAGCCACCTCCCAACTAAAAATTCAGCCACAGTATATATTATCAGCCAACATTTGGCAATATTCTGTACTCAACCTAAATCAGCGATCAAATTTTTCCAATATAGGGCAGGGGCTCTGTCCCCTGTGGAAATGAGCGGGTGGCAGAGCACCCGCCCTATGAAAGGGCAGCAATCGCTATTTTCGGGACTTAACACGTTAGTGGCAAGAAGGTTACATGGCTAAGGAGAGGTTAGGCTTACCCTCTAAGTGGCTAACTAAGGCTACTGTGGTTACAATCGGGTAAGCTCCCGTAGCTAACCCACTGACAGCCATCAACACCGGTCAGAATCGCACTTTGCGAATGTGGTCCAGACTTTCTTGAAACTCCGTATCAGAAATAGCCCCTAGCGTTTTCAGGATAGTCAGCACTTCGCTCATTGTGGTAACACTTATTAAGTTGTACCCTCTCTCAGCCATTCGGCTTACTCCGCCTTGCTGTCTATCAATGAGAATAACTATGTCCTTCACCATCAAGCCTGCCTCTTCCAGCGGCTCTATGGCTTCCATCTTACTCTGTCCATCAGTTATGACATCATCCACTACCACTATAGTCTCGCCCACAGAATAAATTCCCTCAATACGACGAACATTCCCGTAGTTCTTTGCTTCTTTGCGAGGATAGATAAGTGGAACATCCAGCTCTTGTGAGATTATGACAGCAAGAGGCAGTCCAGCATACGGGATACCCGCAATTCGGTCGAACTTAAGGGTTTTTATTATGTTCGACATTGCTCGTGCAGTGCTCTTAAGCATCCTAGGATATGCTGCTAACACTCTGAGGTCGATGTAGAAAGGCGACGTAACTCTTGACTTTAGAGTGAAACTGCCAAACTTGATGGCGCCCACGCGCCACAAGTCCAAAATCAACTCCTCTTTGCGTATTGCCACATTTCTGGTCTCAGGCAAATTTGAACTCCTGTTAGTAGAATACCATAATGGTCATGGCGCCAACAATTTGCTGCCAGGAAACATTGGCCATTATCTAATTTAGCAAAGGCTTTATCCCAGTCCCTTTCGTGGATATGAGGCGGATGGGAAACGAAGGTCGCCTTCTAGTCCATACGCACCACGAGCTTCGCCCATTCCCACGTATGCTCATACAGATGCAGACCACTACTTAAGCAAATCAACTCGCCATCCGGCACTCCAATCTCCTCCGCCATATATTCTTTCATAAGCTGTAGTGCAGCAAGATTAGATGGGAAGCCTCCCCATAGATCCCAAGACCTGAAGTAAACCACAAAGTGGAACCGACCATACCGGATTCTGGTATGTATGCCTCTCAGGCACTGTGGATCCCCCAGATAAATAGATTCCCGGCTACCTACTGCCATATATGCCTGATTGGTATTGTGGCCACCCTCTTTATATATTCGGATAATCTCAGGAATCTGTGGTTCGAGGTCCTCTCCGTAGGTGTACTGTTCAGTTTCTGCTTTGCAGGAAGTCATAAGATACGGTAGATAGGACTCGACATATTCTATAGTCGTCGGCGGTGGAACGCCTTGTGGTACGTCAGGCACCAGCGGTCGAATACCCGGCTGTCGAATCTGGATCACAGCGAGGTCGAGTTCCTTTCTCCGCTGTCCCTCAAAACTCCCTCGATCTACCTGGTACTCATACCCTTCTGTGAGGACACTCCGCAAACATAGAAACCACGCTTCCGGTAGGTCTCTCGCTTCTATAACTGATATTTGCATTGACCTCTCCCCCATAGCTACAAACCCTCCATCGTTGTCGTCAGCGGGACATTTAACCTAAGGACCAGTCGATCCAAAACCCGATGACCCTCGTGCTGTTTCTTCAAAGTGAGCCAGAATACTAATTTCCACATCCACTACCGGTATCACTATTAGCTGGGCGATACGGTCTCCCTGGCTAACTTTGTAAGGTTTGGAACTTAGGTTTTTCAATTCCACCATAAGCGTTCCCCGGTAATCACTGTCAATCCACCCGGCTCCCACCTCTATATTCGCATTGATTGATAATCCAGAGCGAGATGCTACCCTGCCAACTGTCCCCTGCGGCAGTTCTATTACAATACCTGTAGACACAAGGGCTCTGCCGACTTCAGCAAGTCCACCGGGCTCACAATGCGTAGGTGGTATTTCCACACTTTCTGCTGCGTAGAGGTCAAAACCGGCACTTCCCACAGTCATTCTACTAGGTGGCTTTGCCGCCGGGTGAATCAACTTGACTCCCAGGGTAACCATGCTAATCGCCTGACAACATCGCTGTAACCTTCCATTAGTGTGAAGAAACACTATTGATTTAAGCTTAATCCAGATTCCACTATAGTTCAAGCTGGTCAGGTGGTAAGATATAGCCCCTGCTCTTGTATATACCTCTCCACAGCCTGAGGCACAAGCTCATGAATGGAAGCCCCCCGAGACACTCGATTTCGAATCTGGGTGGCACTGATATCCATTTGGGGGACTTCTACAAAGGTAACGTGCTGGGGAAGACCGGGGATGGCTGGTTCTAGCGACTCCAGGGGTGGAAGAGCAAACCCAGGTCTAGTGAAGGCCACCAAGTGGCAAATCTGAATTAGGCGGGAGGGCTCCTTCCATTGGGGAAGCTCAGAAAGGGCATCGCTGCCCAGGAGGAAGAAAAGTTTTGCCTCAGTGCCCAGCTGCTGCTGCAGGATATCTATAGTATCCACAGCATAGGAGGGCCCAGGTCTGTCCACTTCACAGGTGGATAGTTTGAAATGTGGATTGCCAGCAATCGCCAGATTTACCATTTCCACCCGATGCTTCGCCGGAGAAATGGACCTATCAGCCTTAAGCCAGGGCTGTCCTGCAGGGACAAAAAGAACCTCTGCTAAGCCAAGACTGGTTCTTACCTCTTCCGCCACAGCAAGATGCCCCAGGTGAATAGGGTCAAACGTTCCCCCTAGAACCCCTATGTTCATACTGGTCTAAGCCTTGGGCTATAATATATATCGTCTGGATACAGGAGCAGACCATTATCACTATCAAGATCAACACCGGCTGATTTGTAGGCTCTCCATATCACCTCTGCACAATGCTGATTTTCCTCATTAATCTTAAGGGGGAAGGTTGCAGTAGCTGTAAAATCAAAGGGCTTGCCAACTTGATCTAAAGCATATTCTATCGCCTGCTGGATAATCTCCTCACGCAAAGGCGTCTCCTTCAGCCTCTTAACAGAAATATCAGCAGGCTTATCACGTTCCAAAAATCTTTCCACAGGGGTGTAGCAAACACCCCCATTAAAGGTAGCCTCAACTACAGCTCGCTCCCCTACATAGAGAGCCAAGTGATCCCAATAACCTCCGTGAGACCAACCTTTATAAAGGTCAACAAAAATAATATCCCCAGGTTGAAGTATATCTACTTGGGGTGATATTGCCGGAAGCGAGGTATTTCTCACCACAAAAACTGATACTAACACCACTACAATCACAATAATGGTGACAGACCTTGAAATAAACCTACTTCTTAGTTCCACTGAATTTGCACAAAAGTGCGCACAAGTAACGCAGTATTATGATTAATAATTAAGTTTAATATAGTATGGTTAGTTTTGAATATGATAATAATAACAATAATAGGGTTATTGAGGAAGAGTTGTCAGAATTTGGGTAACATTACGCTGCACCAGGGGATCGATGAACAACTTGGTGGCTATTTTATGGTAGCTGCGGAGGACAGTGGAGTGCTCTCTTCCACCAAGCAGCTTGCCAATGTCTTGCAGAGGACAATTGGTCTTTTCGCGGATAAGGTATATGGCAATTTGGCGTGCCAGTGTAAGCTGAGAATCTCGTTTGCGGCTTTTTAAGAAGGCAGGGCTTATTTTAAAATGATCGGCCACTGCATCCAATATAGATGTCGGAGTGAGAGCATATAAAGGTGGGCTGTTGGAATTCAACGCTTGAAGAACTTGCTCCGCTAACTCTAAGGAGGGAGCTTTCTGCATCAGTTTAGCATAAGCGATGAGTCGATTTAGGCCACCCTCGAGTTCTCTAACGTTGCTCTGGCAGCGTTGAGCAACAAATTCAAAAACCGCTTTATCAATCTGAACCTTCTGGCGCTCAGCCTTGCTATAAAGGATAGCGAGGCGTGTCTCCAGGTCAGGGGCTTGAACTTGGGTGACAAGCCCCCATTCAAAGCGAGAGCTCAGTTTGCTGTCCGATAATGGCGTCAATTCTGGGGATCGGTCACTAGTAATCACTAATTGATGGTTGGCATTATGCAGTTCGTTGAAGGTATGTAATAGGCTCTCCTGGGTCTGTGGTTTGCCACCGATAAATTGGATATCCTCTATAAGAAACAGGTCAGCGCTTCTGAATTTATGGCGAAACTCCTCGGTTCTCTTCTCCTTAATAGCGTTTATGAATTCATTGGTGAATTGTTCACTACTAACACAAGTGACTTTAAAGCCATTTTCAGAAGCCTGGTTCTCTATAGCATGTATAAGGTGAGTCTTTCCCAAGCCGGATCCACCATAGACGAATAGAGGATTATACTTATGCCCTGGCTCTTCAGTTACCCCTAGGGCAGCAGCAAAGGCAAGACGATTGGAGCTGCCAACAACGAAGTTGTCGAAAGTGTACTTGGGGTTAATCTTAAATGGTGGGAATGTAGGCGGTGAGGAATCTAAAATCTTTGGTGGGAGTTCATGCCCTTCGGAAACTCGACTCGGAGAGAGGCAAACCTGGAATTGCACTTCAATGTCTTGCCCGATAATATTAACAAGTGTTTTCTTGATTAAGGAGTGAAGACGCTTCTCTAACCACTCTTTAGCAAAAGCCCTGGGTGTTCCCACAACAAATTGATTCCCTTGATGGCTAAGCCCTATAGTATCCTTAAGCCAAGTTTCATAGTTGGCTTTGTTAACTTGGACCTGAAGAGCACCTTTAGCAGCTTCCCAAATCTCTTTAGCTGACCTCATACCACCCCTTGAGAGCTTAAGTGAGTTGTCTTTAATGGCAAAAAGATTAAAAATTAAAGGTGCAAAATTAAGTTGAAGTAAGGATTTTCCCGTGCAGGCTTTGGAGGTTTCCCTCTTTTCCTCTGTTAAGTTTAAGCCCCACCTCTTCTGCTCAAGTCAAGGGCTTATCTTTATGTTTTCTTGGCCTTTGTTATACTTACAAGGAGGGTTTTGGTGGTGAGGTGTTTCTTGATAGCTTTCTTCTTGGCGCGCCTAGAGGGATTCGAACCCACGACCCTCGGTTCCGAAGACCGATGCTCTGCTCCGCTGAGCTATAGGCGCTTTTCTCCTTGACTCAAGCCGTGTCCTATCTATAGAATAGACCTAAATTCGGGGTGAGCGGAGGGATTCGAACCCTCGATCTCCAGGGCCACAACCTGGCGCCT
>CAYWDP010000113.1:0-5863 GCA_964457045.1 uncultured Dehalococcoidia bacterium | reverse complement strand
GTTCATCGATGACTACGCCCTGAGCGATGCAGTGGCTGAAAGCATTTTACCCCTGCCTAGCCCTCCAGGCAATCGGCATCACACCCTTGGCACAACCTTGAAATGCACCCAACTTGAGTGTGGTATAATATCGTAGAGGAGTTTCCTGGACGAATCGAAGGCAGGCAAGGTTATCAGAAAGGTAGCTTCTATATAGAAATGCTGGGATATCCGTTAGGACTCATAATCGTATCGCTGCTCTGGTTTTTTGTGAGGGCATACTTGGAGATACCTGAAAATACGCCACTTTTCCAGCAAGGCACATTCATGTTTGCCGATTCTTTGGTGACAGGGATTGGTGCTTCAGGAGCCTTAGTCATAACACTCCGTATAATAATCGCCGCTTGGAGTCTTTTTAAATCCTGATGGACGAAGAGTAGGGCCTAGCTGTGGTATAATGTCGTGAACGATTTTTCTGTTAAGCCAAGCCTGAGCAAATTTGAAAAAAGGAGGGATAAACTATGAAAAACGTGTCGATTTTTGGCGGCTCAGAACTCGGGCGGAGGCCTTGGCGTCCAGGCCGGAAGGTCTGGTCAATTGCCATTTTTGGCGGTTCCGATGTCGATTTCCGTCAAGCTGAGTTGGAGGAAGACGTTACACAAGTAGTAGCCGTCTCAATATTCGGAGGCAATAAGATTATTGTCCCACCAGACCTGCCCGTCACCCTCTCCGGGTTTTCACTACTCGGCGGTAGAGAGGTGAAGCGTTCTCAGGCAAAAGAGCCACCACCGACTTCTGCCAAGGCATTGCACATAAATGCCATCAGCATCCTCGGTGGCTGCACGGTAACCGAAGAAACCGAATAGCCACTACAAGGGGAAAATAGGAGGGCAAAGATGACGAAACTAGACGTCATCCAAGGGACTCGCATTTTTCAAGGACTGAGCACCGAGCAGTTACACAAGCTTGACTCTATTTCACGAGAGGAGACCTATGCAGCCGGACAGTATATATTCAGGGAAGGTGACCAAGCCCGGAGCCTCTATATCATAGAAGAGGGTAAAGTCATATTGGAGATGAGAATTGCCCCCCTCCCCAAGCATCGTCTGTCGCCACAGGCAACTGTTGATGTCCTCATCAAAGGTGACATCGTTGGCTGGTCAGCACTGGTAGAACCCCATATCCTTACCTTCTCTGCCCAGGCCGTAGATAGATGCAAGCTCATTGTCCTAGTCGGCATCCAACTACGAGAGTTGATGGACTCAGACCCTGTTATGGGCTATGAAATAATGAGACGGTTGTCAGAGGTCATTGCCTCCAGACTTACCCACACTAGGCAGACGCTGATTAGTGAACGAGGGCTGGCACTCCTGAGCCAAGCCTATCCCTGATCAGAGGTAAGTCCAGCACGATGAAGTGGACACAACCAAATCAATCCCTCTTTGAAATCACCGTCTAGCGGCTTGCTCTTGGCAGGATGAGGGTGTTATCCGAGGCTCTCTGGCCAATCGAAACATCCAGTCAGAACACCCCTGCAGCCAGAGCATTGCCTGGCATACCAGTCAACGGCGCAGCCACAGTGAGGGCAGCGCCATCTCTCCTCCTGCTCTGCAATCCAGGCATCAAGGCCGATATCCTGCTGACGTCGAATATTCGTCAGTACTTCACCATGGTGCGGGAGGCTGTCGTTACTGAAATCGACAAGTTCCCGGCAGGGGAAATCGGCGCACTGAGCACAGTGGGTCAGCCCCTTTTCAAGGGCACAAGCCCGAAACCCACAAATACGACAGTGGAGGGCTACTGTCTCTGAGAGACAGCCCTCACAAGCAAGATCCTTCGCCTCCAGCTTTTGCTTCCGCAACTCAGAGATTTTGGCGCCTTTCCTAAGCGGAGGCATGCCCTTGCCCTCCTGCCCCAACCGCTCCACGATCCCCTTGACAATCTGCCGCAGCAACTCAGAATCACCTCGTTTGCCAGCAAGGTATATCAAACAGGCACCGCAGTAGAGTCCGCATGGGGCAGCCAGATTCTGCTTCTTTTCACTTGTCATTGAGAACTGCTTTACTCAGGCTTGGCAACATTACTTCGGAGTTTGATTCGATATGTTGTCTACCATCATATCATCCAGGATTTCCCCTTTCAACAGCAGAGCACGGCTTGGCATCACCGCCATTCTAGAACGGCGGAGTGGACACGATATGAGGAAGTCAATCCCCTCTGAAGTCCATGCTAGTGGCAACAAGGGAAGTCAGGGCATCATAGAGCGGCTATAATAGCAACAACTAAGACGGAGGCAATGACACCGAAAAGACCTAAAATAATTGAACCAATCAAGCAACCAGCAATTATCATGGGCTAAAGCACTCCGTTAGACGAAATTCCTGTCGGGGACCTACCTGAAGTATACTCCGGCTTCAGGGTTTGTCAAGGCAAAAGCTCATTTGCAGCTACCCAGTTTGCACCAAAATGCTTTCACCCTTCATGATTTTATGAACAAGCTTTATAACTTCTGTCGTAGAAAGGGAGGGGGCGGACTCCCTCTCCCTTGAAGGGAGAGGGCTACAGTGAGGGTGAAGTTTTTCCCACCCTCTATTTACAGACCTCCCTATCTACCTAGTCGCATGACATGGTTGGCCTCTGAGGGCGTCGATAGCCTGAGCCTAGGGGCTCAGCTTCTCTTGCTTATCTTGAACAAAGAAGCTATAATGGCGACAATCGATCAACGATTTGAGGAGCAAAAGATAATGGCAGGGAAAGAAGAACAGAAACGAGGCGTGAAAAGGGCTTTGGTAGTTTTGTTATTTGGCATTGGATTTCTAGTTATGGTCATCGGCTTAGTGACAGACTTTTATGACTTTATTCCTGAGGGATTGCTCGGATGGCTTGCCGCATGGATATTAGCCTTTGTCCTGCTAGCATTTTTTGGCCCGATTGCCCCGAAAGAAGAGTGACCTGAGAGGCAAATAGGTGAAGCTCAGCCAGCAGCGTGTTTGTGGTTGTGTCACTCTCTCTGTGTTTTCCCTATTTGGGGTAGGGAGGTGAAGCGTCCTCAGGCGAAAGAGGCACCTTCGGCTTCAGCTAAAGCCTGGTATATAAATGCCATAAGCATCTTCGGTAGCTGCACAGTAACAGAAGAAACCAGATAGCCGTTATACGGTTAAGATGCCTGTAATCACAGCCTAAGTAGCCCGGCGAGGCAGATTCGGACAGGAGTTCCCAGTGAGCAGACTATTGTTATTAATAATCCTTATTCTCGGGGCACTCTTCTTGGGGGGTTGTGTCATAATACCTCCCCATGAACCCTGGGGAGGTCCCTTCTTTATGTTCCCCTTTCTCACCTTCCCCTTTGGTTTATTCGGCATAGCGCTTTACTTACTCCCGACGATAGTCGCTGTTGCTAGAGGCAAGAAAAACATACTGGGTATCGTCTTGGTAAATCTTCTCCTGGGATGGACTTTCATCGGCTGGATAATAGCCCTTGTTTGGGCCTGCACCGTTAAAGACTAGAAGAGCTGACGACAGTCGGTCTAGGGCTACGGGGCTACCTCAACTGGTATGCCGGTATGGCACTGAAACCCCGAGAGAAGCTGCGCATCAGGGCAGGGCGTTGCACCTCTTTTTCGAGAGCCAGATAACTTCCCCAAAGTCGCTCTCCACTGAGCCTGAGGCTACCCTCAAACTTCATGCTACTCGCCTAGTGCTCCACCAAGCTTGAATTTGCGTCCAAGCTAGGTTTGGGATACCATATGTCGAAGAACATCCTGAACTGCCAGGTGTAGATTATGGTTGAACACAGCATCGTTCCGGGTCGACCCCCAGAAGATACCGAGGACTTTGTCAAGCTCTTCGTCATATCTGGCCCAGAGTTCGTCCCTGCGCTCTTTGCCGGCACGCATGAGAGGGTTGCCGCCGGTTGCTTCCGCCATAAGCACAATCTACTTGCCTCCGAACATACGCGTTTCGTGAAGGTCAACGGAAAAATTGCTGGTATGATTCTCGCCTATAATTGGATAGTGAAAAAGCGGCAAGCTGCCAAATCGTCCTTTTTGACCGTCAGATACATGAGGACAAAATTCTTCATTCGGATGCGGCCTCTCCAATGGTCTGATGACGTCCTGAGCAAATTAGACGAAGGTACATTCTATATCAGCAATGTGGCTTTCTATTCCCAGTTCAGGAACCAGGGATTGGGCACCAGACTTTTGGCTCATACTGAAGAATTAGCCAGGGAATCAGGGGCGAGAAAGCTTGACGTGGATGTGGAAACAGATAACGAAGGTGCCCTTCGATTCTACCAAAGGTTTGGAATGAATACAGTCGGAGAGCCAAAAAGAATCGTCATCGATGGAAAGGAATTCGAATTTATCCGCCTGACTAAAGCTATCTCACCAACACCCTAGAAGTGATTCGAAGGAGTGAGTGAACATCTGCGAACTCAGAGTAGTACGTGCCAATGTCAACTGAAATTTGCCGCTTCCTTATCATATGGACAGGTACTGACTGTCCGAACGTCTTTCTAGCACACTAACCCGTATGAGAAGACATCAAGATTTCAACCTAAACGCCATATGGGTCTTAATAGGCACTAACCTGCTGTTATTCATAGCTACTTCCATACAGCCAGAACTCCAAAAAACTCTGGGATTACAGCGAGCAAGCTTCACAGAAGAGCCATGGACGATAATCACCAACCTCTTTGTCCATGCTGATATCTGGCATATTTTAGCCAATATGGTGACCCTCTATTTCTTTGGCACCTACCTGCTAGGGTTAGTTGGAGAGAACAAATTCCTCATAGTCTACTTTCTGGGAGGGATATTGGGCAATGCCTTTTATATGCTTCTGGGAGACCCTTATACCAAAGTCATTGGCGCCTCAGGAGCTGTCTTTGCCACAGGAGGGGCACTGACGGTACTGCGCCCAAATTTGAGGGTCTTGGTCTTCCCCATACCAGCTCCTCTTCCTCTTTGGGTAGCCGTGATTGGAGTCTTCTTGGTACTTTCCCTTATCCGGAATGTAGCCTGGCAGGCCCACCTTGGCGGTCTGTTGCTTGGTCTCCTAGCCGGCTACCTCTTCAGGAAGAAGCGACGATATTTCTTTTAATGTGGATTTGCTTTGCTTAGTTCAGAAGTGCTTTACGTTTGGCAAACACTCTGAACGCTGCAGACCCAGCCAGGCGGATTTGGAAAGGGCTGGGTTCGGCTATTAGCTGCTTAAGATAAGAAAAGGATGTCCAAGTACAGCACCGGACCAGATAACACTCAGAGACTCTTGGCTATCTGTGGCATTATTGGCCCTGTCTCTTATGCCATTGTGTTGATCACCCTTGGTTCCCTTGAGCCAGGCTACAGTCACGTCACGCAAACCATGAGCACACTAGGGGCCGCCGGTGCTCGCTACCCCCTCATAATGAATACCGCAGGATTAGGCCTGCTGGGCCTAATGATGGTCGCCCTAGCCTTAGGCCTCGACCGCGGCATAACAGATGGTAAGGGCTCCAAGATTGGCCCTGGGTTGGTCGGTGTGTCAGGCGCGGCGGTGGTGATGTTGGGAATCTTTCATTCCGAGCCAGGCGCTGAGAATCCGACAGCGGTGGGGACTATGCACAGTGTCTTCGTACTAATAGCCGAATTTGCCATACTACTAGCTCCCCTAGCCATATCTCCAAGGTTGAAGAGAGATGAGCGATGGCAAAGCTACGTGGCTTACTCGCTGGGAACCGTGGTCATGGCAATGGTAGTTTCTGTTCTGTATGCATCTAATGTTTTTGAATCATGGAAGGGAGTAGTACAAAGAATGGCGATGGCGGTGCCCCTCATCTGGGTTGAGGTCATGGCAATTAAGTTATTACGTGTTTCGTAATTGTTGACGACGCTCGCCTTTT
>CAYWDP010000112.1:3762-5935 GCA_964457045.1 uncultured Dehalococcoidia bacterium | reverse complement strand
AAACCTGGGTTAGAAGGATTAGCCGAGCCCCTTGACCTGCATCGTCCCTTTGTAGACCAGATAACTTACCATTGCCCTAGGTGCGAAGGGAAGATGAGGCGGGTACCCGAGGTTCTTGATGCCTGGTTTGATTCAGGAGCCATGCCGGTAGCCCAATTTCACTACCCCTTCGAAAATCGGGAGCAGTTTGAAAAGAGCTTCCCTGCTGACTACATCTCTGAGGCGGTTGATCAGACAAGGGGCTGGTTCTACACCCTTCATGCCTTGTCTACCTTACTATTTCAGCGTCCCTGTTTCAGGAACGTCATCTGCCTGGGACATATCGTTGATGTGCAGGGCGAGAAGATGAGCAAGGCAAAAGGGAACGTAGTTGACCCGTGGACGATTATCAATAACCAAGGGGCAGATGCGCTGCGTTGGTATATGCTCACTTCCTCACCTCCAGGCAATGTGAAACGGTTCTCTGCCGACCAGGTGACCGAGGTAATGCGAAGGTTCCTCTCCACTCTATGGAATACCTATTCCTTCTTTGTCATCTATGCTAATATTGACCGCTTTGATCCCAGTAAGGCTGAGGTCCCTCAATATAGCTCTGACTTAGATAGGTGGATTATCTCCGAACTTAACCAGCTTATTCTCCAGGTTAGCGAGGCACTAGATAACTACGACCCTACCGAAGCAGGGAGAAGGACTGAACAATTTGTAGACCAACTCTCTAACTGGTACGTCAGAAGGAGTCGGCGACGCTTTTGGAAGAGTGAAAACGATGCCGACAAACAGGCTGCCTATTTTACCCTTTATCAATGTCTGGTCACCTTATCCAAGCTTCTTGCCCCCTTCACCCCCTTCGTTGCTGAGGAGATCTATCAAAATCTAGTCAGGTCAGTCTACCCCGAGGCAGAAGAGAGTGTTCACCTCTGTGATTTCCCTGTAGCCGACCGATCTAAGATTGACAACCTTCTTGCCACTGACACTCAGCTAGCCATAAAGGTCTCCAGCCTGGGAAGAGCGGCCAGGAGCAAAGCCGGCATCAAGGTGCGTCAGCCTCTAGCAAAGGTGGTGGTCAAGACCAGGTCGAGAGGCGAAAGGCATGCTCTGGAAAGGCTCGCCTCCCAGATATTGGAGGAACTTAATGTAAAAGGGATGGAATTTGCTGAACAAGAGGTTGATTTAACTACAAAACCTGGTTATTCCCTGGCTGCAGAAGGAGGCTATGAAGTAGCCATTACTACCGATATTCCCCCTGAGCTGAGAGGGGAAGGGATAGCGCGGGAAATAGTGCATCGGTTGCAGACAATGCGGCGCAATGCCGGCTTTGATATCGCTGATTACATTATAACCTATTATCAAACTGAGCCACCTCTTCAGCAGGTAATGGAAAACTTCTCCTCCTACATCAAACAGGAGACGCTATCCGAGCAACTCCTTTATCAGACCCCCGAAGAAGGCGCCTATACGGAAAATCATCGCCTTCACGGCTACAACATAACGCTCGGGGTGAGAAGAGCACGTGTAGCCTGAGGCGAGGGAGCTATGAACAGCCAAATTCCAGGCGCGATACTCAACAGCTAAATCACAATATCAGGCTCGATTTCACGGACACAGTTGACAATTGCACCAGAAACTGAAAGAGCAACCCTTCAGGACTTTCCAGAACATATTAAGGTCTCTTCTGAGCTTTCGAACTTCCGGCGTGACGGCGAAAGTATCGGTTCACATTACTGATAGCCTTGGCCGCCCGCTCCATGCTAGGATAAACAGGTATGCCTGCCTGGGAGAGCATGCGCTCTATCTCAAGCCGCCGTATCTCTGCTGGGCCTGGTGGCAAGACAACAAGAATCGGTTTGCTCTGTTTCTGGCTGAAGTTCACAATGGTATTGTTCAGTTCATCCGCTCTTTCTTTCGATAGGGAGCCCAAAATTACTCCGGCGTTCTCATACATTACGATGACATCAATATAAGGCTCAGCGGCTACTAGCTCCATAGCCCGTCCCAGGGCTTGCGGATCCCCGAACCGTTGGCTAAGGTCCACCGGATTGCACAGGACACTACCTACTTCACCAAGAAGCTTGACCAACTCCTGGCTAGTTTTCTCAGTCAAGGCCGGCACCTCGATTCCAAGGGCTGCGCACGCATCGGCCCCCAACACCGCTTCACCACCTCCTCCGTCGGT
>CAYWDP010000112.1:0-3662 GCA_964457045.1 uncultured Dehalococcoidia bacterium | reverse complement strand
GGCACCGGTGTGGGAGGCAGTAGCTCTAGCTCCGGCCGGAGTTCTACCCCCCTTCCACACGACTATGGGTTTCATCTCAGAGGCAGCACGGATTGTTTCAAACAGGCGGCGGCTGTCCCGTGGCCCCTCCACATAAAGCCCGATAATGTTAGTCTTGAGATCAAGAGCTAAATACTCCAGAAAGTCGGCACTGCCCAGATCAGCGCCATTACCCAGGCTGATCGCCTTGCTGAAGCCAACTCCGCGGGTCATCCCAAACTCAAGAATCTTCCCCACATGCCCACTACTTTGAGAGATAAAACCCACTGAACCTATCTCTGCATGCAGGTTGAATGGCCCATAGGGTATGCCGTGCTCAGGAGAATAGACACCAAAGCAATTGGGCCCGATGATTCTGAATCCACCCCGTCGTGCCCACCTCACCATCTCCTCCTCAACATCAATCCACTCTGGTTCACCCGACTCCCTGAATCCGGCGGTAAAGAAATAGACAGCCTTTATCCCTTTAGCAGCACAATCACCCAAGACACCGAGCACAGATGTCCTAGGGATGCAGACTATCACCAAGTCCACAGGGCCGGGAATTGACCTCAAGTCGCGGTAAATCCTTAAACCAAAAACTTCTCCTCCTCCGGGATTAACAGGATAAAGTTCACCCTTAAAACCAGCAGAGATCAAGCCCTTCAACCACTGAAAGCCTGTTTTCTGCTCATTCATAGATGCACCAACCACAGCAATTGACCGCGGATAGAAGATAGGCTCCAATTCCTTAAGCTTCTCCCGGCTCAACTTATAGCGCATCCTTGATTCTCCAGACATGGTTTGGTTCCCCTTGAAAGACCTGTTGAGTCTCTGTTCTAATACTTCAGTAGGTCAGGCTGGGGTTCGCTATGGCGAGTCACCTTTCGAAACTCTGCACTACATTGCTTTTCACTGGCTCCCCAGGCAGCCTTTATGAAGAGGAAAAGACATAAAATGGAAAGCTACAAGAGGTTGTACAGCTAATTATAATCAAGCTCGGCTTCACAAATTCAGGATAGGGGCAATGGAAGAGAAGCTAAGCACAGAGCAACTCTAATTAAGGCAACGGTCTTTGAATTAGAGTAGCTTCAGTGTTCATCTCTTCCCCTCCACGCCAGAAAGTGATCTTCACTTTGTCTCCTGGTTCATGGCTTCTTATGGCTGCTACTAGCTCCCTAGCAGTGTTTGTTTCCTCATCATCAAACTTGACGATAACATCCAATGGCTTCAGGCCTGCCTCAGCTGCTGGGCTAGGGGAAACCAGCTCAATAATGAGTGCCCCGTAATCAATCGAGAGGTCATACTGAGATTTAATAGCTGGTGTGACAGTAGTTATCAATACCCCAAGCCAGGCAGAAGATACAAGTCCTTCCTTCACCAGGTCACTAACTACCGGGATAGCTGTATCTGTGCTTACAGCAAAACCGATATTCTCTGCCCCAGCAATGATAGCAGTGTTAATGCCCACTACCTGACCAGCCATATTAACGAGGGGGCCACCACTATTTCCAGGGTTGATAGCGGCATCGGTCTGGATAAGATCATAAAGCACAACACCGTTCGGCATCTCGATCGAGCGACCCAAATAACTGACCACCCCTTTAGTCCAGGTAGGACCCCCGGGTAAAGCAAAGGCATTCCCTACAGCGATTACCTCTTCAAGTTCTTCAAGCCTTTCCACAGAGTTAATGAGAAAATGAGCAAAAGGAAGGTCTTTACCCTCGATCTGCACCACTGCCAAGTCTGTCCAGGGGTCTGTAGCCCAATTGACTGCCTTAAAGCGTCGCCCATCGCTGAGGATAACCTCTACACTTTCAGCCCCCTCAACCACATGGCTATTGGTCACCACATAACCTTTGGGGTCTACAATCACCCCACTTCCAGCACCTGTTTCCGGAATAGGCCGGAGGAATATATCGTAGGTCACCTTCCCAGTAAAGATAGAAACTATTGCTGGGGCTACCTTTTCTACTAATTCACTCTCAAGTAGCGTGTCCCCTACCTCTTCATCAATATAAAGGGGCTGCCACTCAGGGTTAATTGGCTCACCGGAGGCATGGCTCGGACTACGTTCCCTGAAAAGTGCACAACTCGAGCTGGCTAATAAGCTTATAAGCAAAAGGATAATAAAGATATACTTCAATCTACCCATTTTTAGTCTCAATTGTAGCACTTTTCTGGGGGGCAGGTAAAATCAGGGGAAGAGGGTCCCAGCCACTGTTTGGGCTACATCTAGTAAAGGTGAGGGGAGGAAGAAGAGAACTAAGACACCCAGGCAAGCAATAGATAGAGCAGCACGGAGCGCCCAGCTGGAAGGGATACCCTCCTTTGAGACTGGAGTCCCAAACCAGGTTACCTTTATCACCCTGAAGTAGTAGTAAGCGGAGATGGCGGTGTTAATCACCGCTATGATTACCAGCCAGGCTAACCCATGATGCACCGCTGCATTAAAGAGATAGAACTTAGCTAAGAATCCGGCGGTAGGAGGAAGACCAGTAAGAGAAACAAGGCAAAGGGTTAAAGCTAATGAGAGAAGAGGAGCGCGTCTGCCTATCCCTGAGTAATCATCGATTAAATCGCTGCCTATCTTATTGGAGACAGCAATAATAGCAATGAAAGCACCCAGATTAGCCGCAGCATAGCAAGCAATAAAGAAGATAAGCCCCGTTGGACCAAAATCAGCCGTCTCAGTGGCTTCCGTCACCGCTGCTAGCCCCACCATCAAATAGCCTGCCTGGGCTATGCTGCTGTATCCCAGCATCCGCTTGATATTGGTCTGAGCAATAGCCACCACATTGCCTAAGGTCATAGAGATAGCACTGAGCACAGCGAAGATGATTGCCCAGTCCAAGAGCATCTCTCCTCCAAAAGCCTCAAGGAATACCCGAAGGATAACAGCGAACCCGGCTGCTTTGCTAGCTACGGAGAGATAAGCAGTGATAGGGGTGGGCGCCCCTTCGTAGACATCGGGGACCCACATCTGGAAGGGAACAGTGGCGATCTTAAAGCCAAAACCAGCTATAAGGAAGACCAAGCCCAGGAGTAGAGCTGGGCTATCTGAAACTCTCCCTAAAGGAAGAGAATGGGCAATGTCCCAAAGTCGGGTTTGACCAGTAATCCCAAAGGTGAGAGCCATACCAAAAAGTAAAACAGCCGAGGCAATCGCCCCCAGAAGAAGGTATTTCAGCCCCGCTTCACTCGATTTGGGATCCTTCAAAAAGCTAACTAATGCGTAAAGGGATAGGCCGGTTAGCTCCAGGGCAATATAAATAGAGATAAGCTCTCTGGATGCTGCCATGAGCATCATCCCTATAACCGAGAGAAGAATCAGAGCATAATATTCCCCTTGAAAACGAGAGAACCTGGAGACATAGTCTCTAGAGGCGAGGACAACCAGAATAGCCACCCCGCAGAAAAGGAGCTTAAAGAAGATGGCCAGCTCATCCACTATCAGCATCCCGGCAAACTGGGTATTATCCTCTACTCCCCATAGGGCTACGCTGATTCCCAGGCATGCCACTAGACCGGTGATGCTAATAGCTGCTAGTATTCCCTTCCTGGGAATGACCAGGTCAAGCAAAATCACCGCTATAGCGAACCCGGCGAGGCATATTTCAGGAGCCAGTAGATAATAGTTCAAC
>CAYWDP010000111.1:0-5967 GCA_964457045.1 uncultured Dehalococcoidia bacterium | reverse complement strand
CCTACAGAGGTTTTTGGACGGCCTGCAAAGAATCTCCCTGTCATTCTGAGCAAAGCGAAGAATCTCGTCGCGCTCAGGGCAGGCCCTGTGAAGGAGAAGCATCTAGACCCTTCACTATATCGCTCAGGGTGACAAAATAAACACCTTCAAGGCTGAGGATATTGCACCAGCTCGACATTCAGAGTAGAGTTAGTAGAGGGCAAAGCCTCTTGAGTAACCACATCCACGCCTAGGGTAACTTGGAGGAGGATTTTGCATATCGTCCGTCTAAGCCTGACCAACTTTCGCAATTATCGCCACCTGGAGCTGAGACTGCCGCCTCATCTGGTAGTCATCCAGGGGGATAACGCTCAAGGGAAGACAAATCTCCTGGAGGCTATTCATGTGCTAGCTACCACTAAGTCCCATCGGGCTTCCAGCGATAGAGAGCTGGTCCACCGGGCTGCCACCCAAGAAAACACGCCCTTTACCCGCCTTTTCGCTGAAGTCCAAAAAGCAAGAGGCAATATTAAGGTAGAGGTTATCCTCAGATTGGAAAGAGCCATGGCTGAGGAAGCGTTTGTTGCTCCTCCCTCGGCTATGCCGGTGCGAAAGCGAATTCGAGTCAATGGTGTTGCCCGACGCTCCATAGATCTGGTGGGACAGGTCAATGTAGTAATATTTAGCGCCCAGGACATCGACATTATCACTGGCACCCCTACCCTCTGCCGACGTTATCTTGATTTAGTTAACTCTCAGACCGATTCTCGCTATCTCAGGTCTTGGCAGCGATACCACAAGGTCATAGTGCAGCGCAATCACCTTCTCAAGCTGCTACAAGAGCGACAAGCTCAGCCTGGACAGTTAGAATTTTGGGATAGGGAACTGGTGGAAAGTGGCTCCTACCTCATAATGCAACGGCAGCATTTGGTGAGAACACTGAACAAACTAGCTCAGGAAATTCACTGGGAGCTTAGCAGTGGTACGGAAAGGCTAGAGATAGTCTATCTGCCGAGTGTAGGTAAGGAGGAACTGCAACTTGTTGAAATCGAGTCCCATTTTCGCCAGGCACTAGACCAAACTCGAAGGAGAGAGATCGCACAAGGGATGACCCTGGTGGGTCCTCACCGAGATAACCTCCGATTTCAGGCCAACGAGGCTGACATGAGTAGATATGGCAGTCGAGGGCAACAGCGGACCATTGCCCTGTCCCTCAAGCTAGCTGAAGCGAAATATATACACACCCAGGTAGGCGACCCACCTATCCTGCTTCTGGACGATGTGCTCTCCGAGCTTGACCGAGGTCGGCGCCAGCACCTGCTGGAGGCTATTAGCTCTTTCCAACAGGTACTGATTACGGCCGTAGAGCTGGATTATTTTGAGCCCTCGTTTCTGACCCAAGCTGCTCAGTTTCAGGTGAGGCAAGGAAATATTGAAAAGGGCTGACTAGCATCCAGTTTTCATCCGAACCAGCTCAGCATCCAACTCACGGATACGGTGGGACATCTTCTGCAGAATGCGGAAAGCCAAGGAAGGATCCTCGTGAACCCGGCGGAGGAAGGTTCTCTTGTCCACTGTGAGCACTCGCACGTCACCCAAGGCGCGCACCGTGGCGGAGCGCGCCTCCCGCTCAAAGAGTGCCATTTCTCCAAAGACATCACTCTCGCCCAGCACCGCCAAGCACACCTCCTGGCCCTCTTTCTCCTGAAGCACCTCAGCCTGTCCCGTCTGGATTACATACATGCAATCCCCTGCCTCTCCCTGACGCACAATTACCTCGCCGTCACGGTACACCTTGCCCAAAGCGCCTCTTTCCATGGCATCCTCCCGATTATCGTCTGCCCCTGCCAAGAGGTCAGAATCCTACAGCTACATCCCACAGAAAGCGGCCTAGAAAGGAGGGGTGAAGGGTGCGCAGGAACACATCCCGATAGGGAGCGCTCCCTGTAAAAGTATCCCAAAACACCATGCTCATGCGCCGACTATCACTCTCCTTTTGTTGCTCTCTGGAGACCGTGCGCAAAACGCCACGGCGAGCAAATCGCCTCTTCTGAATCTGGCCAGTGATAGCAAAAATCACCTTTCCAAATTTGTTATCGCTGCTTATAGCTTGGCAGGTGGGCCAATAGTGCCGACGGAAATCCTCAGCAGATATGCCCTCAAAGATAGCAGTCACCGCAGCGGCCTTGGCGGTGCGGTAGGCAGCCCCAATCCCGTCCTTGTTCAACCTAGTTACCCCGCTATCGCCAATGAAGACTATCCTGTCAGCAAAAGGCTGGATAGCACCTTGGACATTCATCCGGGGGGAACAATGGCAGAAGTCCTGGGGCATGCGCCAGTTGGCAGGCAAGCACCCCTGCACCTCAGGAGCATCCAGAAGGGCCTGCACTAGATGGTCATCGATATCCTGGCCCAGGAGGCACAGAGTGGCGAAGTCACCCTTGGGTATGAGACAAGCGAAATCCAAGCGAGGTATCTTGGGAAGAAAGAGATGTATGGAGCTACCCAAATGCCTCTCCACCGTTTCCTGGCCAAGGCCAAGCTCACTAATGTAGGTCCTCGTGGTCACCGGGGGTTTGTAGCCGAACCCCAGCCCCTCAAAGAGCTTCAAAGCAGCAGTATTCACCCCCACTGCTACCGCAAGCAGGTCGTACTTCTGGGGCAAGCCATCCCGGGTCTTGACCTGTGGTCGATTGTCCTTCCAGCCGATGTCATCTACCCGTCCTGGCATCAGGTGCGCGCCCTTGCCCACTGCCAACTCTAGCAAATAGCCATCAAAGCTGCGCCACTTCATCTCCTTTATCCCTCGCGGGCCAGCGCCCCGGTGTACTGCTGCAATCCTCATCTCGCGCAGCGGAGTCTCGATGCGGACGTTGCCCACATCCATATGCAGGACATACGAGTCGATGCCCCTTTCTACCACTGTGGAGGGGAGGTTGATGCCCTCAGTGGCCAAAGTCTGCACCAAAGACTCGGAGATGATCCCACCGCACATGTTGCAACCAGCGGGACCAGGTACAGAAAAGTCCCGCGGTTCATAGATATCCACCTGGACATCCATGCCAACCCTTTGTGCCATATCCAGAAGGAAATAGCTGAAAAAGGAACCTGATGGGCCACCCCCGATCACCCCCACGAGAGAACCACTTTCCAGCGCCAGTTTCGAAGGCTCACTCATTTCGGGTCCCTCACCTTTGTAGCCTCTCCAGGACGCCTTGCGTTCTACGCAGCCAGTACTACATTCCCATCTCCTGGAACAGCCTCTGGGCCTTTTCCATGGCTTCCTGAGCCTTTTCTCCCTGGCCCATGTCGGTATAAAGCTCTGACAGGAAGAGATACCCCTGGGAGACCATCGGTTTCAACTTCAGTTCATCCAGGATGCTGATTCCCTGCAGGATGCATTTCTCCGCCTTGTCACCTTGCGAGATATCCGCCTTTCCCAGCACCCTTCCCAGCAACCCTCTTGCCATCCCTTCTAACATTATCTCGTCATTCTCCTGTGATAACTGCAGAGCCTTTTCGGCACAGTTTTGAGCCTTTTTCAAATCGCCTAAGTCGCAATGGAGCATACCCAAGCTGTAATAATGCTGAGACAACAGAACAGGATTTTCCATATCACTCTGCATCTTGAGACCTTTCTCCATGTGCTCTAGAGCGTTCTCCATATCTCCCAATAAATAATATCCCCACCCTAGTCCATTCCAGGCCGCAGGCAGCATGATGACGGTCTGTGTTTCCTCCAGATACCTCATAGCGTTTTGAAAATGATCTACCGTGTTTTGCCCGTCTCCCTTCGACATTAATACGAAGCCATAGCCAACTTCTGTCCAGCCTAAGGCGTATGGGTCATTAATCTCGAGGGCAAAACGAAGGGCCTTCTCGCATACTACCCCTGCTTCCTTGAAATTGCCCAACATTCCCATTGCATAGCCGTACTGTCCGAGAAGTTGGGAATAGATATTGAATCCCCGGCCAAAAGACTCATATTCCGTTTGCGTACTCTCAACCAGAGCAAGGGCCTTGCCAGCCACTTCAACCACCTTGGAAAATTCCCCTGGAGCGCCGTAGGCCACGCAGAGATCCCATCCGATCGGAGCGACAAGTTCGACATCCTGCATTCTTTCTGCCTCTTTGAAGGCAATCTCGTTATACTTCAACCCCTGCACAGCGTCTCCCTGAGTGATTGAGCAACAGCCTATCATGCTAAGAAGCTTGGCAAGATTCTTTTCATCGCCGAGCTCTCTGGCCAGCTTCTCCCCTTCCTGGAGGATCTGGAGGGAGTCTTCGGGGTAGGCTAGGCCTATCATGGGGAAATCCATTACGAGACGAACTTCAATCCCCCGCCTCTTATTCTCCTCCGTCTGAGGCAACTGGTCGAGAACGTTGATCGCCTCCTTGTAGAAACGAAAGGCTTCCCAGTTGGAATAGCTTCGTGATGCTTTGTCCCCGGATAGCTTCAGGTATTGGTAGGCCTTCTCCCAGTTCTCACTCTTGGAGTAATGGTGGGCCAGCATCTCGTAGAACTCCTCTAGTCTGTCCGGGTAAAGCTCCTCTATGGCCTTTCCTATCCTTTCATGGATCTCCTTCCTCCTCTTGAGAAGCAAGCTGTTGTAGGCCACCTCTTGAGTCAGGGCATGTTTGAAGATGTACTCCAGCTCCGGAAACAGGCTCTTCTCGTAGATAAACTCCAATCCCTGAAGGTTAATGAGATAGGATTTGAGCTCCTCTCGCATTCCGGTGATGGTGTTGAGGATGCGGTAGGCAAAGTCTCTCCCGATGACGGAAGCCACCTGCATGGTCCGCTTGAGGTTATCCTCCAGGCGGTCCATGCGGGCAGCGATGATCCCCTGAATGGTATCGGGCACCTGGATATCGGAGGGCTTTGTGCTCAAAACATACTGATGATCTTTCCTCTTAATGGAGCCATTTTCCAGCAGGGTGTGGGTAAACTCCTCTACGAAGAGGGGGTTGCCTCCCGTTCTGCTAATGATGAGTTCCCTCAGCTCCGGCACTACCTCTCCCTCTTCAAGGATGGACTGCACCAGCTCAGCGCTGGTCCTGGTGGAGAGCTGATCCACACCGATCTGGCTGTAATAAGACTTGCTTCCCCATTGGTGGGTGTATTCCGGACGGTAGAGAAGAACGAGCAGGATACGGCTACTGGCCAGCCAGCCTATCAGATAGGTTAAGAACTCCTCTGAGGCCCTGTCAATCCAGTGCAGGTCCTCCGCAGCAAGAATAAGTGGCCTATTCTCACTCTCCCAGATGAGCAGGTCCCTGATAGCCTCAAAGGTCCTGTCTCTTTTTTGCTGAGGATGAAGCCTGAGATACTCCTCATCATCTACCTTAAGAGATAGAATCTCATGCAATGGTGGGAGAATGCCCTTGAGCTTCTCATCAAGCTGGAGTATCTTCTCGTTCATCTTTTTCTTGACCACAAACTCGCGATCCCCTTCCTTGATGTCGAAGTAGGATCTCAGCACATCCAACAAGGGCAGATATGGCATGGAGCCCCCGTAGTGGAGACATCGGCCCTGGAGATAGGTGTATTCCTCTTGGGGAAGCATCCCCCTCAGCTCAAGGAGGAGCCTCGACTTCCCCACGCCGGCTTCGCCCACGATGCCTACGACCTGGCCGGACCCTGATTGTGCTTTTTCGAAGGCCTCTTTCAGGGCTGCCATCTCTCTTCGTCGGCCGACGAATTTGGTAAGACCCTTGGCGATTGCTGCCTCGAATCGTGTTTCAACCTTACCAGCCTCTATAAGCAAGTAGGCCTCCAGAGGCTCCTCTTTTCCCTTCACCCTTACTTTGCCCAGAGGCTTGAACTTGAAGAAATCCCTGGCCATCCTATGGGTATCTCTGGAAACCAGAACAGTGCCAGGGCTGGCCATGGTCTGCATCCTGGAGGCCAGATTGGTGGTGTCCCCAAGGGCGGTATAGTCCATGCGGAGGTCATTACCGACGGAGCCCACGATCACTGGGCCGGAG
>CAYWDP010000110.1:2788-6040 GCA_964457045.1 uncultured Dehalococcoidia bacterium | reverse complement strand
GATATATTCTTGACACGCAGTCGCGTTATTGCTGCTGTGCGGCGCTTCTTGGATAGCCGAGGTTTTATTGAAGTGGAAACGCCAGTGTTGCAACCTATTCCCGGTGGCGCCATGGCACGTCCTTTTGTCACCCACCATAATGTGCTTGACCAAGACCTCTATTTGCGTATTGCCACTGAACTCCACCTCAAGCGGCTGGTAGTGGGGGGCTTTGACAAGGTCTATGAAATTGGTCGTGCCTTTCGCAATGAAGGCATCTCCACTAAGCATAACCCTGAATTTACCATGCTAGAGAGCTACGAGGCTTATGCTGATTACCATGATGTAATGAGAATGGTAGAGGAGATGGTCTGCTATATTGCTCAGGAGGTTCTGGGGAGACCAGAGTTAGAATACGGTGAGGAAACCTTGCAATTTTCTCCTCCCTGGCGACGTATCACTCTGCGGGAGGCGATTGCCGAACGCTGCGGCATTGACTTCGAGGACTACCCCGAGACGGATTCATTGCGAGCTAAGATGCAAGAGAAGGGGTTGGAGGTCGACCCCTACAAAGGTAGAGGGAAGCTGATTGATGACCTTATATCCACCTTTGTTGAGCCTACTATTACCCAGCCTACCTTTGTTCTTGACTATCCCGTTGAGCTCTCCCCTCTTGCCAAAAGGAAGCCAGATAACCCTCGCCTGGTAGAACGGTTTGAAGCCTTTGCTGGAGGGATGGAGATTGCTAATGCCTTCACTGAGCTTAACGACCCTCTAGAGCAAAGGGAGCGCTTTCAGCAACAACTAAGGGAGAGGGAGGCCGGGGATGAAGAGACAGAACTACTCGATGAAGACTTTCTGCTAGCATTAGAGCATGGCATGCCTCCTACTGGAGGTTTAGGGGTGGGGATTGACCGTCTGGTTATGCTCCTCACCAATCAGTCATCTATCCGAGAGGTAATCCTCTTTCCCCAGCTAAAGACCAAGTAGTAGACTGAGGATGTTTAATTGTCACCCTGACCCTGATAAATCGGGGAAAGAATGACAAGTAGAATTATTAAACAAAGTAGTACAGGCTGTCTAAAAAGTTCCCCCTTGTAGGGGAGGGGCTTGTCCCCTCCCAATTTGCGGGGAGCCCACAAGGGGCTCCCCTACTACAGAGGTTTTGGACAGCCTCAGTAGATTGGTTATTGAAAAAGATGCTTAGCATCCAGTTTATCCGACAGAATCCCGACCTAGTTCGAGAGGCACTGGAAAAGCGCCACGATGGCGCACCCCTCAATGACATCCTCACCTTAGATGAGCAACGCCGCAAGCTACTACAGCAAGTAGAAACACTGAGAGCACAACAGAAAAGGGAAAGCAAAGAGATTGCTCGTCTCACAGGGTCGGGGAAAGAACAGAAAATAGCCCAGATGCGACAGATAGGAGAACGGATTGATTCCCTCCAAAAGGAGGTCAACGAGACAGAGGCAAAGCTTGAAGACCTCCTCCTCCAGGTGCCCAACATCCCCCACCCCAGCGTCCCTGCAGGGAAAGATGAGAGTGACAATATAGTGGTGAGAAGCTGGGACAAGCCTCGCCACTTCGATTTCCAGCCTCTCCCCCACTGGGAGCTAGGTGAGTCCCTGGATATCATTGACTTCCCTAGAGGGGTGAAACTCAGCGGCACCCGCTTCTACGTACTTAAGGGGATAGGAGCACTCCTTCAGCGGGCACTAATCACCTTCATGCTAGACCTTCACGTCAAAGAGCATGGTTATACCGAGATTTACCCCCCTTACATGGTCAAACGGGACTGCATGGTGGGCTCAGCCAATCTGCCCAAATTCGCTGATAACCTTTATCACGACGAGGAGGATGATTTCTGGTTCATTCCCACTGCTGAGGTACCCTTAACTAATCTCCATCGGGAAGAGATCCTTGAGCCAGGCACCTTACCCCTCTACTATGTAGCCTACTCTGCCTGCTTTCGCCGTGAGAAGATGGCAGCCGGCAGAGATACCCGAGGCATCAAGCGGGGACATCAATTTGACAAAGTAGAACTTTATAAGTTCACCGAACCCATGGACTCAATTGAAGAGTTGGGAAAGATGGTAAAGGATGCTGAAGATGTCTGCCACAAGCTAGGCATCCCTTACCGGGTAATGCAACTTTGCACTGGCGACCTTGGTTTCGCTGCCACCAAAGCCTATGACATTGAAATGTGGGCTCCTGGCTGTGAGGAATGGCTGGAGGTCAGCAGTTTGAGCAATTGTGGTGAGTTTCAAGCTAGGAGGGCTAGCATTCGCTATCGACCCGAGCCCGGTGCCAGACCCCAGTTTGTTCATACCCTTAACGGCTCTGGGTTAGCCTTGCCCCGGGTTCTCATCGCTGTATTAGAAAACTATCAGCAGGCTGATGGCAGCGTATTGATACCTGAGGTGCTGTTCCCCTATATGAGGGGGCTAAAGGTCATAAAGAAAGTGAAGTAACCTTTTAGAGTGCTTTCCCTTTAGGCCTCCTTAAAGGCTTCCCTCCCTGCCTTCAATATGCGGGTGACCTCCACTAAGCGCTTCGCTAGGGCGTGGGCTGATGTTATGCCAAGCTTATCTTTCAATACCCCCAGCTTATCCTCTGGGTCAAATTTCCCCGTCCCCCCCTCACTGGACAAGCCTACAGCGCCAAATTGGCAAAAACCTTCTCCAGGAGTGACCACTACCATACCCCAGCCAAGGAAGGTGGAGATGACACTAAGTAGTGCAGTTTCCGGCCCTGTGTTCCTCCGCCAGGCAACTGTTAGTGCCCCAGCTACCTTATTGGTAAGCATTCTCTTATAGTGCTTCCCTAAAAGAATAGCTCGGAATCTATCTGTAAAGGTAGCTAGATATCCTGAGAGCCGGGTAGCGTATGTTGGGGTAGCCAGGAGCAGGGCATCTGCCTCAAGAATCTTGGGATATATCTCCGCCATAGCATCCTTTATAGCGCAAAACCTGTCCTTCTCTTGCTTACTAATGCACCAGTTGCAGTGTCGGCAATCTTCAATTCGCTTGCCAGCTAAGGGTATCAACTCCGTGCTTACATTGCCTAAACCTTGAGCAACCTTGAGTGCCTCCTTAAGGAAAACCTCGGTATTACCTCCCTTAATAGGGCTGCCACACACACCCAAGACCTTGATCTCCATTTCTCCTCCTCAAAGCTTAATCACCTAATGATATCCCCACGAGCCTATTTGAGCAATTAAGAGATGTAGCAAATAGCTCTTTGACTTGCCGATTCTCCTCAAGAGAGGAA
>CAYWDP010000110.1:1237-2688 GCA_964457045.1 uncultured Dehalococcoidia bacterium | reverse complement strand
TCCAGCGTTTACCTCCTCAGGTAATAGTTTGCCCTGAATAGGCAAAGGCTTTCCACTACGTCACTCTAGGATCGGGTCGACGCTATTGACAAGTTTGACAGCGTGTGCTATAAGGCAGGGAGCTTTGGCTAGAAAACGCCATGGCAATATAGAGAAGGCAACGGTTCGCCTATGGAGAGTAGGAAAAGGTGATGTATATTCTGGTTGGACTAGCGATTCTGCTTATATATCCGCTCTTCCTGGTCACCTATTCGCTGAAGGAAATCCGAAAGTCGATCCCCTTCGGCTTTCTCCTGATTCCTATATGGTTCCCGATTATCATACTCAGCACCTATCTTGAGCAGGGCTATCTGTGGCTGAGGGAGCGAGAAGAGTTATACCGCCGTGGCGTGAAACAGTTCCACATAGGTGTGAGAAGGTCCCGTAGCGGTGTGACAAGGCCCCGTAGCAGCGCGACAACACCCCGTAGTGGTGTGGCAAGGCCCCGCGCTGTTGCCAAAAGGTAAGTGCTTGTTAGGACAAAGACAGGGAGTTATCTTTTGATAGTTAAGCCTGCTCTGTGAGAAAGACAGTGAATCTAACTGCACTTCAGCTGTGGTTTCCCTTGTTGCCCCTCTCAATCTTACCCTAGCTATCCATACTTTTGCTCTTTTGCCTTTGCTCAATGATCAGGTCCCTGATCCGCCTTGGACCCGGCAAACCGTAGGCAAAATGTTCATACCCTGAAGTCCCTGCAGTAGCGATCATTACATCGCCGATTCTGAAAATTCTCTGGACGATGCCCTGTTTGATGTTAATGGTGCGGATATCTTTGATGAATAACTCTGTGAAGTTCTTAGAAAGAACCCCTTTCTCCAAAGAAACTCGATCCTCATAGACACGCAAGACAAGAGCCGACCGTTTCCACAAAGCCATAATCGGTGGTATGATGAGCCAGAAAAACACAAAGTGCCAGAAGAAGTTCCACCAAGATGGCCGAGCTTCCAACAATAACTCTTCATCAGTCATGCGCTTATCTCCTTTCCCAAGTTCATCCGCATTTCACTAAACATCCAGATAGCCAGACTCTGGGGTTGCCCAATCCCTGACTGCTTTCTTGCAGGACAATCCACTGCGAGATTATAGCACACTCGGCTTGGATACAAGCTGCTAGGTGGGCAGCACAAGTGAAAAGTTCGTGCAAAGCGGAAATTTCATACGTAGCAAAAACGTTTGCTAGTAGCTATGCTTTGGCTTAACCGCCATCTTGACTACCAGGCAAGATTTGTGCTATCTTTTGTTACGGGAGTCGCCTACGATCATGCTGTTCAAATTCCACACACCGTTGAATTTTCTCCGAGCGCTTTATCGAGTGGCTGACGGTGTGCTAACGAATAGCAGGCATGAGCCGTTCGACTTAGTTGGGCTGGAAGCAATGCAGCAGGCAGGGTTATCTTTACCGGGTGCACTGG
>CAYWDP010000110.1:0-1137 GCA_964457045.1 uncultured Dehalococcoidia bacterium | reverse complement strand
ACTGGGCTAGAAATACAGCTTCTGGCCAGTCCCTATTCTGACTGGCAGTGTTTTGTCAGCAAGAGGGAGAGTAGCTGGAGGATGGAGAGTTGAACACGTAGCAGCACCGCTACCAGGCTAAACACCTGTAGCCACATCTTTCCTGGACTACAGGAGGGAGTGGCTCATCAATTAGAGGAAGGACTACAGACTACCTCGGTTAAGCTGCCAGCGGCAGGGGCATGTTTGCAATTTTGGAGTTTTCCACAAGATCACGGTATAATCCAAAGCTGGAGGGGTGTCCGAGTGGTCTATGGAGGCGGTCTTGAAAACCGCTCCCCGATTTATCGGGGCGTGGGTTCGAATCCCACCCCCTCCGCCAAAGTTTAGATCGGGAGGATAGAAGTGAATTCTTTATTTTCCCTGGAAGACAGGATAGCCATTGTGACCGGGGCTGGCAGAGGAACGGGGAGGGGTATAGCTCTGGAGTTGGCTAAAGCGGGAGCTGATGTGGTGGTTGCTGCCCGAACCGCTGAGGCTATTGAGGCCGTGGCAGCAGAAATTCGCCATCTGGGCAGGAAAGCTCTTGCTGTGCCTACAGATGTGCGATTGAGTGAGCAGGTAGCTAATCTGGTAAAAAGAACTCTGGAAGAGTTCCACAGAATCGATATTCTGGTCAACAATGTTGGGGCCAGCTTCTTAAAGCCAGCTTTAGAGCTAAGTGAGCGAGGGTTTGATTCCCTTCTTCGGGAGAATCTAACAGGCTGCTTCCTGTGCAGCAAGGCGGTGGCAGAAACGATGATAAAGCAGGGGAAGGGGAGCATTATCAATATCGCCTCCACAGAGGGTCTGCGGGCTGCTCCTACTAACCCTGCCTATGGAGCTGCCAAAGCTGGGGTTATCAATTTAACCCAGAGTCTAGCCGTGGAATGGGCCCCCCACAATATCCGGGTCAACACTGTAGTCCCGGGCTTTATCGAAACAGCCTTTCCCTATTCCCTTGAGATTCCTGAGCTGCGAGACCTATTTGCCAGGGTTCCCTTAGGGCGTGCTGCCAAGACCGAGGAAATCGGGGCTGCGGTGGTCTACTTTGCCTCTGACGCTGCCAATTGCGTTACCGGGGCGATGATTGTTGTTGATGGCGGACTAACCACCTTG
>CAYWDP010000109.1:0-6127 GCA_964457045.1 uncultured Dehalococcoidia bacterium | reverse complement strand
TACTAGGCTCGAAGCATGGCACAGAGAGCTGATTTCAACCTCCGGCCACCTGAACCCCATTCACAAGGTTGTTGTACTATCTCGTGCCAGCAGATACAATGGTGTTCCAGCGAGTTTCTAGAAAAACTCCAGTTCGTACCTGAAAATATCAGGCTGTGTCAAGAGGTGTTAAAATGTTCGTTGGCAAAACAAAGGTTCTCCGGTTCCGAGGCTGTTTAAAAATGTAGTTGCCCAATTTATTGGGTAGTTGTGCCTGATAAATCAGGCAACTACGAAATTTTGGGGTGAAGAGCTTCCAAAATGCTTAAAATGAAGCTAAAATCAAAATTAAACCGCCTCAAGTGAAGTAGGAGGCGTGGGGGTTATTGAATCACTGACCTGTGGGACGGAGCCTGGCCAGCTCTTTGAACAGCTCGCGCTCTCTTTCCGAAAGTCGCTCTGGCAGGATCACCTTGACCTCGGCATATAGGTCACCATACTGGTGAGGCCGCGGCGACTTTGGCATTCCCTTCCCTCGCAAGCGAAAGGTCTTGCCATTTTGTGTCTCTGGAGGGACCCTCAGCATTACTCTGCCATTAAGGGTAGGCACCTCGATCTCCCCTCCCAGGACTGCGGTAGCCAGAGGGATAGACAGCTTAAGATGCAGGTCGTCACCTCTCCGCTCAAAGAGGTGATGGGGATAAACATGGACGATAAGATACAGGTCACCGGGTTGACCACCGCTGTAACCAGGCATTCCCTGGCCCTCCAGTCTTACCCTGGATCCATCCTGCACCCCGGCAGGAATCTTGGCTTCCAGACGGCGGCCCCGGCCATTGGCATCGGTCATCTGGAGCAGCCGAGTTGCACCGTGGAAAGCCTCCTCCAGGCTTATCTCTATTGGCTGCTCTACATCCCGACCTCTGCGAGGTCGAGACGTAGTCCGATACTGCCTGCTAGCCTCCGAGCCAGGCGCGCCGAAAAAGGTATAGTAGAAACCGGAGAAGGGTCCTGAATCCCTAAAGAGATCCTTCAGTTCGTCCTCAGTTACGGTGCGGTACTCATAGCGGGCGTTTCTGCCTGCCCCGGGAGCAAAGCCGAACTGACTCCAGTCGAAGGGCTGGCCGCTGGCTTGTCCCCCTGCCCGTTGCCACTGCTCATAGTATTTCCAGTTGGCTCCCAGTTCGTCGTATTTCTTGCGTTTCTCAGGGTCACCCAGCACTTCGTAAGCCTCGTTGATTTCCTTAAATCTTTCCTCGGCTTCCTTGTTGCCCGGGTTGACATCTGGGTGATACTTCCGAGCTAGGCGACGGTATGTCTGCTTTATTTCCTTGGCCGTAGCCTTTTTATCTACGCCCATGATTCTGTAATAGTCTTTATACTCCATCTGTACCACACCCAATTATTCAGTCACTGCACAAAGCTTTGGCCAAATCGCCTTTTCAGCTACTTTAGCAAGCCAGGGGTGAGGTATCGAGAAAGGAGGGGAAAGGAGGGCCCCACCCCTGACTCGTTTCAACCCCCGGTATTAAACCTCCCTGAATTCTCCCTCTACGGTGCCGGTGTCACCATGCTGCTGTCCGCCTTCAGAGGGACCTGCTGACCCCGCATGGCTATAGACTGCTGCGCCAACGCGCTGCAAGGAAGCTTCGAGTTCCTCTATGGCTCTGCGGACTTGATATGCATCTCCGCTCTGCAAAGCTGAACGCACAGCGGCTATCTTTCCCTCAACCTCGCCTTTGAGTTCAAGGGGCACTCTTTCTCCATGCTCACGTAACGTCCTCTCAGCCGTATAGACCAGGCTATCTGCCATATTGCGAGTCTCCACTTCCTCACGCTGCCGCTGGTCTTCATCAGCATGGAGCTCCGCCTCTCGAACCATACGGTCGATCTCTTCCTTGGAAAGCCCAGAGCCTGCTGTAATGGTTATCCTCTGCTCCTTGCCAGTACCTTTATCTCTAGCTGAGACATTGAGGATACCATTGGCGTCAATGTCGAAGGTCACCTCGATCTGAGGGACTCCCCTGGGTGCAGGCAGAATCCCGTCGAGCATGAAGCGTCCGATGGTCTTATTCTCGTTAGCCATAGGGCGCTCACCTTGAAGAACGTGGATATCCACGCTGGGCTGGTTATCGGCAGCGGTGGTGAAAGTCTCACTCTTGGAAGCGGGGATGGTGGTGTTACGCGGGATAAGCGACGTCATCACCCCACCCAGAGTCTCGATACCCAAGGTTAACGGTGTTACGTCCAAGAGCAGGACATCCCTAACATCTCCCTTGAGCACGCCAGCTTGGATAGCGGCACCGATAGCTACTACCTCGTCAGGGTTGACGCCCTTGCCAGGTTCCTTACCGAATAGCTGCTTCACCTTTTCTGTAACCGCTGGCATCCGTGTTTGACCACCGACCAGTATCACCTCATCAATGTCACTGGCTTTCAGGCCGGCATCAGCCAGGGCTTGCTTGCAAGGTTCCACCGTCCGCTCTATAAGGTCGGCTACCAGTTGCTCCAGCTTGGCACGGGTGAGAGTCATCACCAGGTGCTTAGGTCCGCTGGCATCCGCAGTGATGAAGGGGAGATTAATCTCCGTTTGAACCACTGTGGATAGCTCGATTTTAGCTTTCTCGGCAGCCTCCTTGAGCCGCTGTAAAGCTATCCTGTCCTGCTTCAGGTCAACGCCGTGTTCTCGTTTGAACTCAGCGGCTATCCAGTCTATGATTCGCTGGTCAAAGTCGTCTCCCCCCAAATGGGTGTCACCATTGGTGGACTTCACCTCTATCACGCCATCTCCCAACTGCAGGATGGAGATGTCAAAGGTGCCTCCACCCAGGTCGAAGACAGCGATGGTCTCGTCCTTTTTCTTGTCCAAGCCGTAGGACAGAGCCGCTGCGGTAGGCTCGTTGATGATGCGCAGTACCTCCAGACCAGCTATCCTGCCGGCGTCTTTAGTCGCCTGACGCTGGCTGTCGTTGAAGTAAGCTGGCACGGTGATGACAGCTTGAGTGATCTTCTCCCCCAGCTTAGCCTCGGCATCCTGCTTCATCTTCTGCAGGATCATGGCTGAGATTTCTGGCGGAGAATAGCTCTTGCCTCCCATAACTACATGGGCATCACCGTTGGCAGCCGCGGTCACCTTGAACGGCATCAGCTTGCTGTCGTGCTGGACCTCAGCGTCACTGAACTTACGGCCCATCAACCGCTTGATGGAGAAGATGGTATTCTCCGGGTTAGTCACTGCTTGCCGCTTGGCAGACTGCCCCACGTATCTCTCGCCATTCTTAGAGCTTACGGCCACTACCGAGGGTGTAACTCGACCTCCTTCGCTACTTTCTACAACCACCTCCTCTCCAGCCTCTATGACTGACATACAAGAGTTAGTGGTTCCCAAATCTATTCCTAGTACCTTTGCCATGATTTTCTCCTTTCTTGTTTTCTTTTTTCTGGCGATATTCTCGCCCTTATTAATTTTCCTCTAGACACTGCCACCTGTGCCGGCCGTATTACCCGGCCGTTCAGCCGATAGCCATCACTGAATACGGTTTTCACCTTACCTTCCTCGTATTTGTCACTTTCCTCATAGGAAAGAGCCTCATGCTCCCGAGGATCGAAGTCCTCTCCCTCAGCCTCGATTTTGCTTACGCCCTCCTCTTCCAAAACTGCCATTAGCTTCTTTTTGATAAGCTCAATGCCTCTAGCCCAGTCGGCTTCAGCTATCTGCGGCGGCATTGCCTCCTGAGCACGGTTGAAGTCATCGAGAATGGGGAGCAATTTCAGGATTAGGTCAGCCTTAGCAAATTTCGCCTGCTCCTCTCTCTCTCGCTCCACCCGATGCCTATAGTTAATGAAATCAGCTTGGGTCCTCTGCAGGAGATGAAGGTACTCCTTTTCCTTGGCGGTTGTTTCTTCAAGTTCTAGCTTTGGCTGCATCCTTATCACCTCCCCCGATCTGTGAGAGGATACCCTCCTCTGGCTTCCTCTCCTCTTTGTCATCTCTCTGCCTCCCGATCCATTCTTGGAACTCCTCATCGTTCACTAATAAGCAATCCTGGAGATAGTTCCTAAACTCCTTCTGTGCACCACAGAACTTGCATACGCCTTTACTAGCTGGACCTGCCGGACTTTCGATTATCCAGTAGTGGCGGCACTCCTGCCGTGCTACAGGTTCTTCAGAAATGGTTGCCCGTTTCTGTACCACTATATAGCCCCTTTTCTTTTTTCAGCTAAAACGATTCTAAGTTGCCAGAGAATCTTTGTATGCGACTTTTGTCTCAAAAGGGCAATTAGCTCAATCAGCAGTCCTCCCTCCCCTAGCGGGAGAGAGTTAGAGGGAGGGGGAAATTCGCCCTCACCTAACCTCTCCCTTCAAGGGAGAGGAATTTGTGTCGGATTCAAGCAGAGTGGGTGCAGCATGGTGGGCCCACCATTCCTCTCTCCGCTGAAATCTGCTTGAGTTAGACGGGGGATTGTTGAAAACTGAATTATCCTGTAGGGACTCCGATTATATCGGAGTCCAGCACTCGGACGGGTCTAAAGACCCGTCCCTACGTTTGCTTGAGTTAGATGGGGAATTTTGCTCTACTAAGGTGGAATCTGATAACATTTATGAACAGGGTTAGAATAGAGGAATGCTGCTGGAGGTAACCATAGTGAGAAGACGTTTTTCAGGCAAGACATGCATTTTAGGTCAAACCGATACACAAGCTTTTGCAGTCGCTGCTTCCTTCAGGAAAGCTGGCGTGAAGAGGCTGGCAGTCTAATTATGGAACCTTGGCGCAACTGGATTGTCGCTTTCCTCAGGCGCATATTTGTTGTTACCCAGGCTACAATACGTAGATTTTCCGACGAGGAGGGTATGCATCTGGCTGCAGGGATAGCCTTCTATGCATTCCTCTCTCTTTTTCCAGTGGCTCTCCTCCTTATCAGCGTATTTGGCTTCTTCTTCGATCCAGAGGAGGTTACTGGTTGGCTTATCGAACTCTTCGGTGAGCAAACGCCGGTATCAGAAGACTTTCTCAGGAGGACCGTAGAAGGTGCTACGGCGGCTCGCGGCCCTATAGGTATCCTGGGGCTTTTGGGACTGATTCTTTCCTCTACGTTGGTGTTTGCAGCCGTAATGCGATCGATCAACCGGGCTTGGGGATTAGTGGGAACAGGCTCCAGGCCCTTTCTGAAGCGGAAACTGTGGGAATTTGCCTTGCTGATAGGCGTAGCTTCTCTTTTTCTACTCTCCCTAGGAGCAACCAGCTTTTTCGAGATTTTGGGACAAAGACCGTTTCCTGGTACAGAGTTCCGTCTCGCCGCTGACAACGGCTTCTGGAGGTTTTTCGTTGGTTTGATTCCCCTCGGTGCTATGGCTGGTATCCTGATGCTGCTCTATAAGTTCATCCCAGCAACCAAGGTGAGATGGCGCCATGTCTGGCTGCCCAGCCTGCTGGGGGCAGCCGCCTTCAAGCTTGCCAATAATCTACTGGGCTGGTACATCCGCAGCTTGGGCTACTATAACGTGGTGTACGGTTCGCTGACCAGCGTTATTATCCTGCTGTTGTGGATTTATGTGGGTGCCAATATCCTCATTATCGGTGCCTCACTATCCTCGGTGTTAGCTACTCGCCACCGTCAGCTATCCAGCCCCGACAGCATAATGGATACCTGAACTGTCGAGAATTAGCAACTGGCTGAGGTCTTCTATCCGGAGTTTGACATAATAAGACCGCCCAGGCGATTCAGCTGTAGTAGCCGTAGGGTGGGTGAAGCGCAGCGAAACCCACCACAAAGGGGAGGCGATGGGTTTGCCTAGCTTTCTTCCTAGTGCGCCTGGATAACTATTTCATAGGGGCAGCGTATGGCTCCAGTGGGACAGACAGCTTCGCATTCTGTGCAATAGCCACATTCCTCTGTCTCGACAACCGTGATGACATCCTCAACCAGCACCAGCGCTTCGCAACGACACGTAATCACACATAGACCGCACCCGTTGCACAGCTCCCGGTTTATAATGGGCATTTCAGACATATCAACCCTCTACGCAAAAATCATCTTAGCATATTGACCAATTAAAGGTATGTGACCTTTGTCTCCATAATCCTTTATCATACAGCAACGCCGCTCATTTCCTCCAGGATTTCTTTGTTGACAATCACAATGCGAT
>CAYWDP010000108.1:0-6256 GCA_964457045.1 uncultured Dehalococcoidia bacterium | reverse complement strand
AGAGGATCCAGCGAAAATGATGCGCTTCCAGCTTAGAGTGCTCGGTGCCTGCATCACCTCCAGGGAACTAGCCAAGCTAACGGCAGCCTCACCTATAGTCCGTACAGTTGGAGAGTGTATATTTATGCTGCTAGTTCCAGAAGGAGATGTGGCGGCAGCCTCCTTTGGCCTTACTGGACATGTTGGCTCTGTACCCTTGCAAGTGAAACATATGATCCAGCTCGGCTATGAAGAAAATCCAGGCATTAGACCGGGCGATGTCTTTTCCAATAATGACCCACAATACGGCGGTCCTCATGCTGCTGACAACTATACCTACATCCCGATTTTCTATGACGGGGAACTAATTGCCTGGGCCTGTGCCATGAACCATATTGGAGACGTTGGCGCAGCCCTCGCTCCAGGGTCCTATCCGGGCCTGACACCCACCAGCTTTACCGATGGTTTCTTATATCCGCTGCTGAAGACCGGAGAGAACTTCACCACCTTCAAGTGGTTTGATCTGATGTGGGAGAGGCGAACCAGGCAACCTTTGTTCAATATCATAGACAATAAGATGAGAGTTACTGGTGCTAAGTTGCTTCACGATAAGGCGTTGGAGATAGTGGGGGAATTTGGCGTTGATTATTTCAGGAAAGCCAACAGGGAGATTTTGGAGCGGGAAAGGCAGCGTGCCCTGAATTTCTTTAAGGAGAGAACAGTCCCGGGGATCTACCAGGAGGTTAATCTGGGGTACCACAATATATACCAAGGGCGCATGACTCAGTTATTCCCTCAGTCTGATAGGGCTTGGCTAGTCACCCGTCGCACTGATATGGAGATCAGGAGCGACGGGAGCGTATCCATTGATTTTGAGGGGAGCAATAGTCAGGATAGCTTCGGATATAATGTTGGCGCGGGTGCGCTTCGTGTTGGTCTGAGCTTCTGGTGGGTGCCAATGGTGATGTATGGTGGCGTCCTCAACACGGCTATCAACTATGCTCTGGACGTGAAGGCACCCCCAGGCACGATATTCAGCCCAAACGACCCCTATATAAGCGTCACCAGTTGCTTCCATACCATAACTTTGGTCCTGACAAATCTGACCAGGTTTCAAGCCAGGGCAGCCTATAGCCGCGGTATTATTGAGGAAGCCTTATTGAAGGAGCAATCATCCGCACTTGTTGAGCAAGAAGGCGTCTTTAGCAATGGTGTGCCCTGGGGTTTCACCTACTTTAGTCTGGCTGGTGCTGACTCGACAGGGGCAAGGCCATACAAGGATGGTGAGACGTTATGTGCCAGTCACCTCAACCCGGAGTCAGATGCTGGCGAGGACGAGGAGTTCGAAGTATACATGCCACCGTTCCTGTTGTTGGGGAAGACCTTCCTGCCCGATAGCTGTGGCTACGGTAAATACAGGGGGGGTGTGGGGATGCAGGTAGTCCTGTCAGTTGTCGAGCCAGGAAAGATGGTGAGGCAGAGCGCCGCCTGTGGTTCAAGTGCGTATACAACTCAGGGCGGCAGCGGACCGAGTGGTGGTTATCCTGGATTGGTCGGCTGGAATATGGCCTTCCATGACACCAATATGCGTCAATTAATCGAGGCAGGGGAGGGCTATCCCAGCACTCTGGCCGAGATTCAGAGCTGGATCAGGGAAGGGAAGCTCAAGGTAGGGGAAATAGAGATCTGGGGAGGCGATGTTGCTCCTACTAGCTATAAGGACGGTGATCTCCACGTATTCATAGCAAGCTCGCAGGGTGGTTGGGGGGACCCTCTGGACCGAGACCTGGGCTTGGTGGAGAAGGACTTGAACCAGGGATGGGTCAGCCCGGAGGCAAATAGAGCAGTCTACGGGGCAATCGCCAAGCGTGTTGGCAGGGAATGGAAAGTGGACTGTGAAGCCACGGCAAAGGCTCAGCAGAAGATGAGGCGGAGGAGAAAGGAGAAAGCAGTTAGTGCTAAGGAGTGGTGGGCTGAGCAGAGGCAGCGAGTGCTGAATAAGGACTTCTCGCAGCCGGTCTACAACCTGTATAGCGATGTGCTGAAATATGAGAAGTTTCGCCGTCAGTTTGTCGGCACCTGGCAATTGCCTGAAGACTATGCACTATGAGGAGGGGGAAAGATGTCAGAGGAAGTCAGCAAGGAAAATCTAAAGTCGCTGGTTGAAGGGAAACTCCCCTGGGAAGAGGTAAAAAAGCTACTCCGCATGCCTCATAAGGAGGAGGCGAGGTTCTGGAAGTATCTGGAGATAATGCAAGAGAAAGTCCCGTGGAAGGAGAAGATACTGCTGCCTTTGACTGACCACCTCTATATAGTGCGGAAGGAAGATGGAACGAGGGTGGTGAAGTGCGATTGCGGACACGAATTTGGGGACTATCGAATCAACTGGAAGTTTAATTGTGACGTATATGTCAGAAAGGCTACTGAAGAGTTCAAAGAGGTCTACACTATCGACCCATGCCCAATTGATCCGGGTCTAGTAGAGATTAGAGAATACTACTGCCCCACCTGCTCAACCCTGCTGGCAGTGGAGAATGTTCCCCCGGGGTACCCTCCACTCTTTGATATGTTGCCCGATCTGGACACCTTTTATCGGGAATGGCTGGGGAGACCCCTTGAGGATGAGAACCCGGGGTGGTTCCAGGATAAAACAGCCGAGTTGCTATCCAGATGGAGTGCTGAGAAATAAGCTCGAGGTAGGAGGATTCAAAATGGCGGAGGACAAGAAGTTTATAGTAGCCCTGGATGCTGGGGGCACCATGACGGATACCTTCCTGGTGGATGCGGAGGGCGGATTTAGTCTGGGAAAGGCGCTGACCAGTAAGCAGGATGAATCCAAAAGCTACATGGAGTCTGTCAGCGATGCCGCCAAGTACGCCAAATTGAGCACCAAGGAAATACACCAGAGAGCAGTTGGCATTACCTATACTGGTACCACCATGCTCAATATCTTGATTACTGGCAAAGGGGCGAAGGTAGGACTACTGGCCACCAAGGGATTTCAGTACGTCCCGCATCTGGAAAGGGGCTTAACTTGGCTGGGGCTGTCCTATGAAGACGCCATGCACATGGCTTTGCTACAGCATACGCCATGGCTGGTGGATATCAATCTCGTCCGGCCGGTGGCGGAGCGGATTAAAGGCCCCACCTTGTATCCGGGATGCCATATCCCACCGGGGACAGCGGTTGTGCCTCTCCGTGAAGCGGATGTGAGGAAAGGTGTAGAAGAGCTTTTGGATGCAGGAGTCGAAGCGATAGCTATTGTATTTATCCACTCATATGAGAATCCAGCGCACGAACAGAGAGCAGCAGAGATTGCTAGGGAGATGGTGAAGGAGCGGGGACTTGATATTCCCGTTGTTGCTTCCTACGAAGTATGCCCCATTGCTTTCGAGACGGAAAGAATGAAAAGCGTCCTCATAGAGTGCTATGCCGGCCGCAAAGCCCAGGGTCAGCTGTTTAAGGTAGAGACAGCAGCCAAATCCAGTGGATACAAACATGAGCTTCAAACACTGCTATCATACGGAGCCACAGCCAGTATTCGATATCCTCGGATATATGAGAGCATCGTCTCAGGGCCCGCTGGGGGCTTGCTGGGAAGCAAGGAGCTACTGGGAAAAGTGAAGGGACTGGACAACATAATCTGCGTCGACCTTGGCGGGACTACCTTTGATATGGGTCTAATCACCAAGGGCATGTTGCCCATAAATATGGAGCCCAACTTTTACGGTCACAGGTTGAGTCTGCCGATGTTGAGCATTGACTCCATAGGCGCCGGCACCGGAACCGTGGTGCATGTGGATGAACAACTGAAACTGATCAAGCTGGGACCGGAGAGTGCCGGTTCGGACGTCGGCACCTGCTACCGCTACCCGGATATCACCGTTGGAGATATAGACCTCATCCTGGGCTACCTCAATCCAGACTATTTCCTCGGTGGGGCAGTGAAGCTGAACAAAGAAGCAGCCTTAATGGCACTGGAGGAACGGCTAGCCAAGCCACTAGGGCAGGAGTTATATGACGTTTCCAGCAAAGTTCTGGAGCTGCTTCATACCGGGATGAAGAATCATCTTACCTCCACGTTGCTTTCAAAAGGACTTAATTCCTCTGATTATACCCTTATTGCTTACGGGGGCAGCGGTCCATTGCACATGTGGGGACTAGTCGAGGACATGAACCTAGCTGGGATAGTCACCTGTCCCTGGGCGGCAGCATTTTCTGCCTATGGTGTGGCTGCTGCTGATTACTTCCATCGCTATCAAAAGAGCGTTATGTGTATTCTTCCGGCAGGACAGCCCGGTGAGGTGCTGCTATATATGTGTATGGGTCTGAACGCGGCTTGGCAGGAGCTCAAAGAGCGCGCCTATCAGGAGCTTGAAAAGGAGGGCTATTCCCGAGAAAAGGTCAGTTTCAGATATGGGATATACGCCCGATATCTGGGGCAGATGGTGAGTTGGGAAGCACCGGTGGCGAAGAGCACAGTCGAGACACCAGAAGATGTACAAAACCTTATCGCCGCCTTCGAAAAGGCCTACACCACCATCTATCCGGTGGCAGCTCGTATGCCGGAGATGGGATATGCCATCACCGCAGTATATTGTGAGGCAATAGTTGGCAGGATCAAGCCTGCGATAGCTAAATATCTACTTAAAGGTGAAAGGCCGCCGCAGAATGCCCATAAAGGGCAAAGGGAGGTCTACCACCGGAAGTGGACAAAGTTCGACATCTGGGAAATGGATCTGCTGGAGGCGGGCAACAGGGTTGATGGTCCAGCTATTGTGGAGCATCCCATGACAACTCTGGTCATTCCGCCGCAGAATTATGTGGAACTGGATGAATACAGGCTCATCTGGTATAAGAGAAAGTAGCGGTGGAGAGTTTGACAAACCATAAAAGATAAGTTACAATGCGACTTCAAAAGCCTTAGTTATACAAGAAGGTGATGCTCTATCGAGGGATGTCTGAGTTACCGAATAAACTAAGAAAGGAGGGAGGCCATGAATCGTAAGTGGAGAATGGCTGTGGCTTGCTTTATGGTGTTAGCTCTATTGGCTACACTCTGCTTCGGCTGTGCGGCGAAAGCGGAAAAGGGCAAGGTTACCATCATCATAGGCAACATGACAGACGCGACAGGTATAGGAGCACCCGCGTTGGAGCCTATGACAGATGCGCTGCATGATTTGGTCAACGAGATCAACGCCGGCCTTGCCCCTGGGATAGAACTCCCAGAGGGGGTGGAGCTAAAGGTTATTGACTATGATACCAAGTTTGACCCTGCCAGATTCGTACCTGGCTATGACTGGCTAAGAGAGAAGGGGGCACAGGTAATAATCTCCGTTTCCAACGAGGCTTCGGAAACACTGAAAGATCGAGCAGCAAGGGATAAGGTTGCCATACTCGGCATGGCTACCAGCATCCCCATGGTAGATCCTCCTGAATGGGTGTTTGCCTTCAGCGCGCCTACCCGGTGGGCGGTGAAGCTCATGCTGGAGTGGATCGGAGATAACTGGGATTATGAAGGAGAAGGAAGACGTCCCACCATTGCCACCGTGTATTGGACTGACGCCTGGGGCATAGACAACGAGAAAGGGGCGAGGGAGTATTGTGAAGCCCATTCTGACAAGTTTGATTACGTTGGCAGCTACGCGGCTCCCGTTGGACAACTGACCTATTCCGGCGAGGTAGCCAAGACGTTAAACGTCGACTATGTGCAGTTAGCTGCCTACGGGGGCATTCTGCCATCTAGCTTTATGCAGCAGTACAAGGCGGCAGGTGGCACAGGAATAAACTTCGACACGGAATCGCAAAGTGCCTACGTTGGCTACATAACAGACTTTGCTGGCTGGCCAGCCTTCGATGGGAAGCTAAACGTGCAGGCTTGGGGATGGTGGAACCTGACAGAATGGGATGAAGTCGCGTATGTGAAGGAGGTTCTCTATAAGTACCATTCTGAGGCGGAAGCTGATGAGTGGGTTAAGGCGGGGATGGGATATCTGGGTGGAGGGTCAATGCAGCTTTTCGCCCTTGAGTCTGTGGTGGCAGCAATAGAGGCAGCGATAGAAGAGACGGGTAGTGCCGAGAACTTCGATGGTCAGTTCTATTATGATACAGCCATAAACTGGATGGAGGACTGGGCAGGCGCCATGCGAGGCTTCACCCCTGACCGACGGTATGCCGTGGACGAGATGATAGTACTCGAGTGGGACGGTGATGCCGAAGACCTGATCATGATTAGTGATGGATGGCTAACCATACCACATGAATAATCGGTGATTGG
>CAYWDP010000107.1:4483-6294 GCA_964457045.1 uncultured Dehalococcoidia bacterium | reverse complement strand
GAATCACTAATTCGCCTGCCCATATCGCCTAAAGCCATAAGACATCTCCTTACTCTTTATGTTAGATAATTCATGATATATAATACACTATTGTGGGCAAGTTTTCAAGTCGATTGCCAAGCCATGTAGAACGTCCAGGGTAACTCACAAACCATCCAAGAGGGGGCGCTAGGCAACATCTGCCACTCACTTAGATAAGCAGACAGGATCAGCAGATATCGTCCGAAGCTAGCGCGGTCCGGGCATGTTGCGCAAGACATATGCCGAGACTGGCGATTACGGCTACTAGGACATCATATCTATGAAACGAGAGGGATGATTCAACCAAGATAGGTATTAGGCACGATGGCAAGATTTTAGGGCAATAAGGACATTCTGTAACTGGTCGTAAGGCAGATGCAATCAGACCAGTTGCATCTCCCTCGAGCTCATCTCTGAGTGGCCGTCTTGTTAGCTCACGTCCTCATGACCAGACAAAGGCTCTTATCCCTAGAACATCCCTTCCCACGATCAGTTTCTGCATTTGCGTAGTGCCGTCGGGTATGGTCAAACTTCTGGCATCTCTGAAGTATCGCTCTACGGGATATTCCTCAGAGAGCCCCATAGCGCCATGAATCTGGATAGCCTTCGAAGTAGTTCTCACGGCTGCCTCGGTGGCGTAGGCTTTGGCCAGCGATGATTGCCAGCGGGACTTCTGCCCCTTATCCAGGAGGTCCAGGGCGCGGAGGGAAAGAAGACGCCCGGCCTCGGTTTCTGTTATCATGTCGACAATCATTTCCTGTATCATCTGAAAACTGCCTATGGGACGGCCAAACTGCGTCCTATCCTGAGCGTATTTGATTGAAGCATCTATGGCAGCTTGGGCAATGCCTGTGCATGTTGCTCCCACCATGGCACGTGACACATCAAAGAAGGTCATTGTCCGCTGGTAGCCAGAGCCCGGGTCGAGAAGATTTTCCTTGGGTACTCGGCAGTCATCGAAGGAAAGCTCCGCTGTAGGAAAGGAACGGAGCCCCAGCTTGTGTAGCTCCCTGGAGGTGAAAGGGGACATATCCCTCTCCACCAGGAAAAAGGACATTCCTAGAGGGCCCAGTGATTTGTCTGTTGTGGCCAGGATGAAAGCTGCATCGGCTATACTGCCGTTGGAAATCCACGTCTTCGTCCCATTGATGACGTAGTGGTTCCCACTTAACGTTGCCGTAGTCTGCACGCTGGCCACATCGGAACCCGCATTGGGCTCCGTTATCGCCAGGCAACCTATGTAGTCACCGGAGGTGGCCAGGGGCAGCAATCTCTGCTTCTGCTCCAGGGTGCCCGCTTGAGACAGGAGCCACCAGAAGCCGGCGGCAATAAAAACTGTTCCGGCAAGACTGGCCCATACCCTGGCCAGTTCCTCGACGAGGATACCATTGGTCTTGTGGTCTAGCTCGGAGCCGCCGTGCTCTTGGGGCAGAAATCCAGTGAGGTAGCCAAAGGGCATCAACTTCTGGATAAGGGAGACGGCCATTTCCTTGTCCAAAGGGCCTTTCTTCTCCTGCTCATCTACGATAGGCGCTATCTCCTTCTCCAGAAAATGGCGCACATTGGTCTTCAACATTTGTTGTTCTTCAGTGTAATCGAAGTCCATATGCTCCTCCTTTGGCTTAAGTGGAGTGAAGGGTCGCCCGGTGGGTTGGCCCTTATATCTAGAGCCCGACTATACAGACACTGACGACGTTTACCGGGGGTATGCCTCCCATGTTGTGGGTAAGGCCAAGCTTGGGGCTCTCTATTTGTCGGGGCCCGGCCTTCCCCTGAAGCTGCTTGTACAT
>CAYWDP010000107.1:0-4383 GCA_964457045.1 uncultured Dehalococcoidia bacterium | reverse complement strand
GCTCTTTGGGAGGCATATACAGTAGACTCCACATGAGCATAATCCCAGTCGGTGTAACACATCTCCTCCCCTGAACTGGCGGCGATCTGCAGAGCCTTGACATAGACCGGGTCAGGCCTGAATTGCTTGGCTAGCTCGGCTCGGGTCACTATGGCGGCCGCTGCTCCATCACTTACTCCACAGCAGTCAAACAACCCCAAAGGCCAAGCGACTATGGGGGCATTCATTACCTCATCAATGGTTACCTCACGACGGAGATGAGCCTTGGGATTCATAGCCCCATTGTGATGACTCTTCACTGTTATTCTGGCTAAGGCATGTTTGCCTTCCTCACGACTAAGGCCGTATTGCGCAAAGTACCTGGTTCCCATCATAGCAAACGCACCGGGAGGAGTTAGGTTGGGCATGATAAACCTCAGCCTTGTGCCCCATTGGACCTCATTTTGAGGGAGACCTCCATAGCCGATATCCTTGAGCTTCTCCACACCCACCGCCAAGCAGATATCACAAGCACCGGAAGCAACGGCGTAGCAGGCACCCCTCAAAGCCTCAGAGCCAGTAGCACAGAAATTCTCAACCCTGGTAGCCGGGATGAAGGGCAGCTTTAACGTTGCCGCTAGGGGGATGGCGGATTTCCCTATAGAAACCTCGTCATAGCAAGTGCCGGACCAAGCCGCACCGATGTCTTTTTTATCTATGCCAGCATCCTCAATAGCTTCCGTAAAAGCCTCGATTATCAAGCTCTCAGGGCTCTTGTCCCATAGCTCTCCAAATTTGGTGCATCCCATACCGATAATAGCAACCTTGTCCTTTATCCCTTCTGCCATCTGGCCCCCTTTTTCGCTAAACTTCTAAGCTCGAATCGGTATTGCTTTCCAGTAGTAGCCATGTATACCACGGGCCACATCGTGGTATTTCCTGCGGAAGCTCATCTCCACAGGCATGCCCACCTGAAGGGCATCAAGCTCGCAGTCATTCAGGTCGAACATCCATCTACCGCCGCCCTCAAAGTCAACGGTCCCGTAAATTGCCGGTGGGCTGGGACTGAAGGCCAAAATGTCCCCAGTGTAGGTGAACAGTGTTCCCCGCCTATCGGAGAAACGGTAACTATCCATCTCATTAATGGCTCCACATTTGGGGTTGCCGCATACCTGCTGAGATGGATATTGTGGGGTGCCGCAACGCCGGCACTTCGAACCACAAAGGGCCAGGACCATTTTGCGGTCCCTCCATAGCGTTGATAACTGGGTACCGGCGATTTCCTCACCACGTCCCCCGGTATCTATATCAAGTATCTCGCGGAAGGTGGCGTATTTCTCATAGCTGCCCAGATCTTTCTTTGACGCCAGGTGTTTTCTCATACCTCTTCTATCCCCTGCCTTCTCTATTTCTTTGGTTACCTCAAGGAATAGAGCATCGCTGCCGTTTCCATAGCTGGCAACAAGGATCTTGTCTCCGGGCTTGGCATCCTCGAGCGCCGCCGCTAGCATCATAAGGGGGTAGGCTGTGCCAGTATGCCCCGTCGAGGTGAACAGGTGATCCTGTATTTGACCAGGTTCAAACCCCAATCTTTTGCCTATGTCAGCATGAGCTCTAATATAGAGGCAGGGGTAAGCCACCTTGGCGAAGTCCTTAGGAGTCAGGTTGTATTTCTCTAGCAGCCCTGATATGGCCTCAGAAATGAACTTGCCGTAGCCCTCGTCTCTGACCCATCTATCCTCCCAGGCACGGTTGTACCTATCCTCCTCAGCCCTCCAACTATCCACAAAGTCATAGGAGACGGAATAGGTACCTTCAATGCTGGCGATCACCCCGCTATCGCCCAGGAGGAAAGCTGCGGCACCATCACCGTAGATCTCCTCCTGAAAGCCTCCGGGTTTCCCCAACCGGCAATCAGAGGCACAGACCAAGACATCCTTCGCTGAACCCGACGTTACAGCATCGTAGGCAGAGATCAGGGCACCGGTTCCAGCCTTCATAGAAGTGGTGAAATCGCAGGTCCGAATACTAGGGCCAAGGTCAAGCGCAGTGGCGATTATCCCGGCATTCTGCCGCTCCTTATAGGGTGCGGTGGTAGTGGCAAAGAATAACCCGTCGATCTTCTCCCGATCAGTTCCTGCCAGGCAATCCATAGCCGAGGCCACTGCCATAGTAAGGCTATCTTCGTCATAATTGGCTACCGCCTTCTCGCCAGGAAGCAGAGAGGCAGGATTCAACCACCCCAAAGATAGGTAGATGGTCATCCGGTTTAGCCGGTAGAGGGGGATGTAAGCGCCATAAGAAGTAATCCCAGCCATAGTGCCCCGTCCTCCTTGTTTATTTGCAGTGGAAGCCACAGTGTACCATCTTTGAGCTTCTCGGTCAATGTTACGGCTTATGCTTCGAGCGCATGAATTATGCTGGTCGTGGTCTCACGCATTGCTTCGAATAAGACGCCTCTTCCGGGGTGGGAGGGGCTGGGTGAGGGCGGAATCTCATCACTTCGCTCTAGCTTTGCAGCAACCGGGAGGATCGCATGTCTAGTATCTAACGGACTTGCCGTACTTCTCCCTAAGGACTGTCTTCAGCACCTTTCCCACCGCGTTGCGGGGCAGGGCATCCACGAAGGCCACCGACTTAGGCTTTTTATAGCTAGCCAGATGTCCTTTGCAGAACTCCACCACCTCCTCCTCGGTCATTCTCTCCCCTTCTTTGCAGACCACCACAGCCCTGACGGATTCGCCCCACTCCTCATCGTGAACCCCGATAACGGCGCATTCTAGTATCTTGGGATGCTTGCACAGAACTTCCTCTACCTCGGCTGGGTAAATATTCTCTCCTCCACTGATGATCATGTCCTTCTTTCGGTCCACGACATAAATGAATCCTTCTTCGTCCTGTCTGACCAGATCGGTAGAGTGAAACCATCCGCCCCTCATGGCTTGGGCAGTGGCCTCAGGGTCCTTGTAGTACTCTTTCATCACTGTCGGTCCTTGATAGACCGCTTCACCGACTGCCCCTAGGGGTACATCATTGTCGCTGTCATCAACGACTCGTATCTCGATAAAGGGAAGGGCTTTGCCCACAGACGTCTCTCGCCCCTCTGCTTCGCTAGGCCGAAGTACAGAAACAACTGGGCTCATCTCGGTCTGCCCGAACGCATCGAAGATCTTGATGTTGGGGAAGTGCCTCATGATCTGTCTCCGCATCTCCATGGGCAGGATGGCTGCTCCTGATACCCAGATTTGGAGGGAACTAGTATCGTATTTGTCCAGATCAGGCAGCTGCAAGAGGAAAAAAGTCATCACAGGCACCATGAGGATTGCATTGATTTTTTCGTCTTCAATGGTCTGCATGATGTAAGCAGGATTGAAGACCTCTACAGGTAACACGACGGTGGCACCTAGGAAGAAACTCAATTGGCAGAAACCGAAGCCCGCCAAATGAAATATTGGGGGAGGAACAAAAGCCCTGAAGTTCGAAAGGCCAGATATCCCCGGTTCATCTTGCACAAACATAATTGTCAGCATCCACACCACCATCTCATTCTTGTGGGTCAAAACGGCACCCTTGGGCCTACCGGTGGTACCAGCGGTGTACATGATGAACACCGGGTCGTCTTCTTCAACGAGAATGAGCGGTTCGTTGTCTGGATACTTCGTAATCCAAGATTCGTAGCGGAGCATTCCCTTCACCGGCTTGTCGGTGATTGAAATATAATTCTTTACCTGAGGAAGGTCTTTTTGGATGCTCTTCACGGTGGGTACAAGAGCCTCCCCCACCATGAGCGCCTCAGCATCGGAGTGGTTTATGATGTATTTGAGCTCTTCTACATGCAGGCGGAAGTTGAGGGGTACAGCCACTGCTCCGATCTTGGCCAGGGCAAAGTAGGCTTCCATAAACTGGTTGCAGTTAAAGGACAGTATGGCAACTTTGGCATCCTTCCTGATGCCAAGATCTAACAAGGCGTGAGCCAGTCGGTTGATACGAGCATTGAACTGCCTATAGGTCAAGCGCGTCTCTCCGTATACCAGGGCCTCTTTGTCGGGGAATTTACGACTGTTACAAGCTATCATTTCCCCCAGAAGGAGCCTCCTCCCCAGAGCTTCCTGGATTGATTGCTTGTCTTCCATGTTTGTCCTCCTTTTCCTGGTTCACCTCCCGACCGAGAGGGTCAAAGGATCAAGCCTAGCTTCTTTGCCGCTTTAGAAGGCGACAACCTGGACAAACAGAGAGCTTTTGCTTGTCCGTGAGATGTTTTAGTTAACCTATTAGCGCAATACTCAGCTCTGCACGCGGCGACGAGGAATGCGAAAACAGTGCAGTAGATTATAGAGCGCCATATTAGGAGGTGTTTCATTGTTTACCATAGTCTAGTAGGAATGTCAATAGCGAAGCCCAAGT
>CAYWDP010000106.1:0-6300 GCA_964457045.1 uncultured Dehalococcoidia bacterium | reverse complement strand
CTTCGCTATGTGAGAGACCCCGCCCTGAAGGACGGGGTCTCCTGGGAGTCCCTTCGACGGGGCCAGGCCAGGGCCACAACACACGCAACAAGCAGGGTGGACGTGATGCTGGGCTGGATCACGTCGTCTGTCAGTAAGTTAGCGCTCATGCCCTTGACGGGAGAGGGAGTCTGCTTCCCATTTCTACGACAGAAGTTATAACGTTTGTTATAAAATCATGAAGCGTGGAAGGATTTCAGTGAAAACCCGTTGATTGCAAGAAGGGGGGTCAAAGGGCAATCAACTGGTAGTCCAAACTCCCTAGCTCCAATCTCTGAGCTACTGCAAGCTGGACTAAGCTATCTACTTGGTGAAGTTTACCCATTCTATCGGGGGGTGCTAGGGGCGCGGGGGTAAGTAGGACAGGTGCTCGGTCTATTAGGTCTAAAGAGGCTTTATCAACGGCTACCGGGTCTAGAGAAGCAAGGATACCAATGTCTGGCACTATTGCATTTCCTGCAGGGGCAGCACAGTCGCATTGAGGTGTCACGTCCTGGACAAAGTTTATGAACCCTAGCTTCCCTCTGAATCTGTCCATTACCGCAGAGGCAGCGTGAGCCAGGTATACCTGAAATTGTTCCTTGTTACTCCTTTCCCAAAACAAAGCACCAGAGGGACACTCAAAAAGGCAAGTGCTACAGTAGATGCACTTCTCTAGATCTCGCCTTGCCTTTCCCTGTTGCATAGTTATAGCCTCTGATGGACATACCTCAATACAAGCCTCGCACCCGTTGCACTTGGGCTCATCCAGCAAAGGGGGATTCATCCTGTGCTGTTCTCTCTTAGCCTCCTTGGTCACGCAGCCCATGCCGAGGTTTTTTACTGCTCCGCCAAAGCCAGTAATCATATGACCTTTTACATGGGACAAAAGGAGTAGAAAATCCGCCTGGTAAATCTTGGCGGCAATTTCAACCTCCTTTAGTTTGCAGCCTTTGACAACACTTTCTACAGGAACGGGAATGCCCTCGTCCCCATCCCCATCGGCTATCACTATAGGTGCTCCAACACTTTCCTTGACGAAGCCGTTGAAGGCAGCTGTTGATAAGTATTTGCTTTGAGTGTCTCTCCCTCCAGGATATAAAGCTGTGGTATCGGTGACAAAAGGCTTGCCGCCCGCTTTCTTAATTAGATCGACTACCTGGCGCACAAAGGCAGGTCTGATATAGGTTGTGTTCCCCAACTCCCCCATGTGTAGCTTTACAGCTACTGAGCCACCTTCGGGTATAAGCTTCAGGATTTCTGATTTTGTACAGAGGCTGTCCACCCCTGAGAGAATATTTCCCCCCTTTGAATACTCGAAAAAGAATACCTTTGACATGATCACCTTTGTCCTAGGTCTAGGGGAGGGGTTTATCCCCTCCCAACATTCGGGAGACTACAAGGGTCTCTCTCTACCTACCCTAGTCCCCGGGAGGAATGGTTACCTTTTTCCATCTCATTTGGACTTCAGCGTAAACTTGGCTTATAGGCACCTGGTAGGCTTTGGCCGCCTTCTTACAGTCCTCATACTCCGGAACCATCTTGATTATGGCATTACCTCTATGAGCTACCTTTATTCGGATCTCTCCAAACTTGGTCTCAATAAGGTGAAAGGAACGAGGCAAAGATAAGCGCCGTGTTTCACTAACCCTTACCCCTAGGGTGGTACTCTCTTCAAAAAGGATGTCAAGCAGCTTTTCTACTTGCTCCCTAGGGGTGATGACAGAGAGTAAGGTTCCGGGACGGTTCTTTTTCATCTGCACCGGAGTGAGGAACACATCCAAAGCCCCAGCTTGCAGGAGGCTCTCCATAATGTGGTCATAGAACTGGGGGTTCATATCATCGATATTAGTTTCTAGTACTGTAATCTCTTCGGTGGTGTAATCCTTGGTTGGCCCCGTCGCTTCTCCGATGAAAACCCTCAGAAGATTAGGTATGGCTAGATCCATCCTGCCTGCCCCGTAGCCTACCTTTTGTATCCTTAGAGAAGGCATATCACCAAAATGGGTAGCGATGCTGGTGATTATGGCTGCCCCTGTGGGAGTAGTTAGTTCACCCTCCACATCGGTGGCATATACTGGCACCCCTTTCAACAACTCGGCAGTAATAGGAGCTGGTATGGGTAACAACCCGTGGCTACATCGCACCAGGCCCTTGCCTACATTCAAGGGCGAGCAGCTTACTCTTTCGACCCCCAATATCTTCAGCCCGATTAGGCTGCCAAGGATATCGATGATGGTATCGGTTGCGCCTATTTCGTGAAAATGGACTGTACTCAGGTCTTGGTGGTGTGTTTTTGCTTCTGCTTCTCCTAATCGAACAAAGATTTGCTTACTCAACTCTTTAATTTTCTCATCTAGGGCACTCTGGTCAATTAAAGTAAGGACATCTCTTGGTTTTCTTCCCTTCTCATCCTCATCCTCATCCCCTTGGGTAACTACATCTACATATATGGCAGAGATCCCTTGCTTTGCTACTCTTCTGGCTTCTAGTTGGTATCCCTGTAGAGGGAGGTTGCTTAGCTCGGCTCTTAATTCCTCGATATCCAGTCCTAGGTCTATCAGAGCACCCAGGATCATATTCCCGCTGATACCTGAAAAGCAATCAAAGTAAGCTACCTTCATCGCTTTTTCCCGCTCCGGCTGATGAGACTAGCTAGATAACCTGCTCCAAATCCGTTGTCGATATTAACCACGGCTACTCCGGGAGCACAGGTATTGAGCATCCCCAACAGAGCGGCCAGACCTTGAAAGCTTGCCCCATATCCCACACTGGTGGGAACGGCGATGACCGGCTTATCCACCATACCTGAAATAATACTAGCTAGGGCACCCTCCATTCCTGCTATGGCAATAATCACCTTAGCCTCCAACAGCTTCTTTTTGTGGTCCAGGAGGCGGTGTAAGCCAGCTACTCCTACATCATAGAGCCGCTCCACTCGGTTGCCCATAGCTTCAGCAGTTACTGCTGCCTCTTCCGCCACCGGTATATCTGCTGTGCCAGCGGTAACTACCAAAATAAACTCTTTGCTTGAGGCTGCCACTTTGTTTCCTATGACGATCAACTTCGGCGATGGATGGTAGTCAGCTTTAGGGGTTAGTTTTTGAACTGCTTCAAATACTTCAGGGCTTGCCTTAGTAGCCAGGATAGTACTTGCTGACGGTAATAGGTGTTCTATAATCTTCACCACCTGCTCCGCTGTCTTTCCTTGACATAAAACCACCTCCGGGAAACCTTTTCGGAGAGAGCGGTGGTGGTCGAGCTTGGCAAAACCGATGTCTTCATAGGGTAATAGCTTCAGTTGATTTAGCGCCTCTTCTATATCTAGGCTGCCTGCCTTTACCTTCCTCAATAACTGTCGGAGCTGCTCAGGATTCATAGGGATAATCCTTCGTTCATGCTGCCGCTGCGATAGCCAGCGAGGTCAAGGGTGATATAAAGATACCCCAGCTCCTTGAGGCGAGCTACGATGCGTTGACGATTGGATTCATCGAGCAAGAGGTGCATCTCTCGGGGTTCTACCTCGATCCTTGCCGTCTGGTCATAATGGCGAAGGCGCAGTTGACCAACCCCTAGGCTATGGAGGAAGGCTTCGGCCTCCTCTACTACCAGGAGAGATTGCTTAGTGATGGGGGTACCATAGGGGAAACGAGAGGCGAGGCAGGCAAGGGAAGGCTTGTCCCAGGTGGGCAACCCCATCTCTTTAGAGAGGACTCTTATCTCATCCTTGGTTAGTTGCGCCTCTTGTAGCGGGTGGCGCACCCCTGACTCGGCGGCAGCACGCATACCGGGACGATAGTCCTTTAAATCATCGTAATTTGAACCATCAACTACGTTCCTTATTCCTTCCTCCTGGGCAATCTGTTTCAGCCCACGGAAGAGCTCAAGCTTACAATGATAGCAGCGATCAGGTGAATTGGCTACGAAGTCTGGGTTCTCTAGCTCTTTGGTCTCAATTATACGATGTCTTACCGAAAAGGATTTGGCTATCTCTATCGCCTTGGCTAGCTCCTGTGAAGGGTAGGTGGGTGAGTGCGCGGTTACTGCTAGCACTTTCCCTTCTAAGGTATCTTGGCACAACCTAAGAAGAAAGGTGCTATCTACTCCACCTGAATAGGCTACCAGGGTGCTGCCTAGCTGTGACAGTATTTTTTTTAAACGGAGAAGCTTCTCTTCTTCTTCAGGGGTCATGGTGGTATTCTCTTGTCAAATCAAAGGCTCTAGCAAGGTTCTCTTGCAGAATTATAATGCAACGGGAAGGAAGGGACAAATTCTCAGCGGCAAAATTGAAAAATCAGGCTATTGGCTGGTAGAGGTTGAGCCCTAAATATCCAGATTTCTCACATTCTTGGCGTGGGCTTGGATGAAGGCTCTGCGTGGAGGGACCTCCTCTCCCATTAGCATATGGAAGACGTCATCGGCTTTAGCGGCATCCTCTATTTGCACCCTTTGCATTGTCCTGGTGCTGGGGTTCATGGTGGTCTGCCACAGTTGCTCAGGGGTCATCTCTCCTAGTCCCTTGTATCGCTGTATTTCTACCTTCTTGTTTTTCAGCCTTTGAAGCAAATCCTCTTTCTCTTTTTCCGAATAAAGCCAGTATTGCTCTTTACCTGCCTGGATGCGATAGAGTGGTGGCTGAGCGATAAACAGGTGTCCCTCATCAATTAGCTCTGCCATGTTGCGGAAGAAGAAGGTGAGCAGCAAGGTGCGAATATGGGCGCCGTCAACATCAGCATCGGTCATGATAATCACCCGATGATAGCGCAGCTTTGAGACTTCGAGCTGATCGTTTATTCCAATGCCTAAGGTAGTAATTAAAGCACGGATCTCCTCATGAGCCAGCATCCTATCTGCAGAAGCCTTCTCTACATTGAGGATCTTGCCTCTCAGGGGCAGTATTGCCTGGAAGCGGCGGTCTCTCCCTTGTTTTGCTGTGCCGCCAGCAGAAGCTCCCTCTACCAGGAAAAGTTCGCAGCGAGAGGGCTCCTTCTCTGAGCACTCAGCTAACTTGCCAGGTAAGGTAATAGCCTGTGATTCTCCTTTTCGGAAAATTAGCTCCCTTGCCCTGCGGGCTGCTTCCCTTGCCTTAGCCACAGTGAGGCACTTTTCTATAATTTTCCTTGCTTCGTTGGGATGTTGTTCCAGGTAGAAGGATAGCTGCTCAGCTACTACTGATTCCACTTGGCCTTTTACTTCAGGGTTACCTAGTTTAGCCTTTACTTGTCCTTCAAACTGAGGCTCGTTGATTTTTACACTGATGATGGCTGTTAACCCGTCCCTCACATCCTCGCCGAGGAAACTTACCTCATTATCCTTATTTAGTTTCGCTTTACGAATATAATCGTTAAGCACGCGGGTTAAGGCTGAGCGAAATCCGGTGAGGTGGCTCCCCCCGTCTGCGGTATTAATACAATTAGCAAAGCTGAGAACCAATTCATTGTAGCTATCATTATATTGCAGAGCCACTTCTACTACTGTCCCTTCCACCTCCTTGGACACACAGATAGCTTTAGGGTGAAGGACCGTCTTGTTCCTATTGAGATAGTGAACAAAGCTGGCTATTCCTCCTTCAAAGTAGAAGGTCGCCTCTTGGTTGCTCCTTTCATCGTGGAGGTTTAGCTCTAGTTGCGGCACCAGGTAAGCTAGTTCGCGGAAACGCTGGGTCAGAAAGTCAAAATCGTAGTCAAGGCTACCAAAGATTTGTTTATCTGGGAGGAAAGTGGTGGTTACGCCACTACCATCGGCTTCGCCATCGGTCTTTATTTCACCTTGGGGGACGCCATGGCGATATTCTTGGGAGTGGAGCTTGCTATCACGCTTGCTTTCGATTCTTAGCCAAGAGGAGAGGGCATTTACTACGGATGCCCCTACGCCGTGCAACCCGCTGGAAACCGTGTAGCTTCTACCACCGAACTTCGCCCCAGCGTGGAGCATGGTCATTACGGTCTCCAGCGCTGAAACTCCACTGGTTGGGTGGGTTTCTACAGGGATGCCCCGTCCGTTGTCCTCTACCTTAACCTTGCCATCTTTATACAGGGTTAAATCAACCCGGTCACACCAACCAGCTATTGCCTCGTCGACACTATTGTATACGATTTCAAGAATAAGGCGATGAAGCCCTCGCTGGTCTGTGCCTCCGATGTACATCCCGGGGCGGCGGCGAACTGCCTCTAACCCCTTCAGGATCTGGATGTCCTGAGCGGTATACTTATCCTCCACTTTTAGGAGCGAATCCTCTCTGCTTCAGCTTCTATTATATCATGTTTCCTTTGAATATGCTAG
>CAYWDP010000105.1:0-6400 GCA_964457045.1 uncultured Dehalococcoidia bacterium | reverse complement strand
GCTGCCTCCTTGCCGCTGATTATTTTGCCGGTGAGCAAAAGCTCAAGGGCTCTTTTCATGCCGATGTGCAGGATCAAATGGGTTATGCCAAGCACACCACTACCAGCAAAGCCTAACCTCTGCTCCGTCAGTCCCAGTTGAGCATCCTCAGCCGCTACTGCCAGGTCACACAGCAGAGGAAAATATATCCCTCCACCAATACAGTAGCCATGTAGCTGAGCGATGGTTATCTTGGGATTAAGGAAGACGTGCATCATGTTGTCATCCATTCCCATCTTGTCATACTTCAGCCTTATCCTCTGACTGGGGCGACGCTCCCCACGTTTACCGGTGCCCATGCCATAAAGAAAGCCTACCTTGGTCAGGTCATGACCCACAGTGAAGGCACGACCTGATCCTCTCAGAATTATCACCTTTACGTCGTCGTCATCGGCTGCCTGGTCAAAGGCAGACCATACCTCGGCAGCATCCTTGCCCCGCCCTAACCACTGAAAAGCGTTCAACTTTTCTGGCTTGTTCAGGGTAATCTTGGCGATGTGACCCTCTTTCTCGTAGATAATATACTTGTACTGCTTATGCTTCATATTGAACCCCCTTCAGGAAATAAAGTTTTTTACCGGACTACCAAATTGACTAACCTTTGTGGCACGTAGATTACCTTGGTCACCTCCCTTCCTTTCAAATGAGCTTGCACTCGTGGTTGTGCTAGGGCTAGCTCCTGAGCCTCGCCCTCAGTAATAGAGGCGGGAACAATAACCTTATCCCTCAGCTTGCCGTTAACCTGAATAACCAGAGTAATTTGTTCTTCAGCGGCTAAATCCTCCTCCCAAAGGGGGAAAGACTGATTATGAATACTATAGGGATGTCCCGTCCTAGTCCATAGCTCCTCGGCTAGGTGGGGAACCGTAGGGGCAAGGAGAAGGAGGAGGGTATCAATGGCTTCACGCCAAGCAGAGGTATCCACTGACCTGGCTGTCAATACCTTTCCCAAATGGTTGGTAAACTCCATTAAAGATGCCAGCATAGTATTAAAGCGGAACTTCTCCAAGTCCTCAGTCACCTTTTTGATAGTCTTATGAGTCCTGTGGCGTAATTCCCTGACCGCCTCTTGATCAGCAGCCTCTTCAGGGAAAGCCACCTCCTCCCCTTGCAGCACCAAATTCCATACCCGATTCAACCAGCGACTTATACCGCTGATACCGCTATCATCCCACTCTCCTCCCTGCTCCCAGGGTCCGATGAACATAAGGTAAGCCCGAACTGCGTCAGCACCCAGCTCAGCTACATACTCATCAGGGGTGATTATATTACCTCGAGATTTACTCATCTTCTGTCTCTGGGCCACAATAGTTCCCTGATTAAAAAGGCGAGTAAAGGGTTCATCAAAATCTACCAGCCCCAGGTCTCGAATCGCTTTGATGAAGAAGCGGGCATAGAGAAGATGCATCACAGCATGCTCCGCACCACCGGTATATTGATCTACGGGCAGCCAGTATTTGACCTTCCCTGGGTCAAAGGGTGTTTGGTCATCATCAGGGCTGGCATAGCGGAGAAAATACCATGAAGAGCACATAAAGGTATCCATAGTATCCGTTTCGCGGCGGGCAGGCGCATTACACCGCGGACAGTGGGCATTGACAAAGGACTCACAGTACTTAAGGGGTGACTCCCCCGTGGGTTTAAAATCGGCATCCGGAGGCAGAAGCACTGGCAGCTCTTCTTCTGGCAGAGGGACAATACCACAGCCATCACAGTAAACAATAGGGATTGGGGCGCCCCAGTAGCGTTGGCGGGAGATAAGCCAATCACGCAGGTGATAAGTGACCACCCGCTTACCGTAGCCCTTGCTCTCCATAAAGTCAGCAATGGCTTCTATCCCTTCCTCACTGGGCATCCCATCAAACTGGGCAGAATTAACCATAGTTCCCGGCTCAACACAGGCTTCCTCTAGCTCTTCTCCAGACCATCCAGGCAGGGCAATAACCACCCGAATAGGTAGGCCAAACCTCTTGGCAAAGTCGAAATCACGACTATCGTGAGCCGGCACCCCCATCACTGCTCCGGTGCCATAGCTAGGAAGAACATAATCCGCAATCCAAAGAGGAACCCTCTCCCCATTAAGTGGGTTAGTAACATAGGCTCCAATGGGCACGCCGCTCTTCTCCTTCTCTACAGAGAGGCGCTCGATCTCTGTCTGACGTCTTGACCAGGCAATATATTCCTCTACCTTTGTCTGGCACTCAGCAGAGGTGAGCTTTTCCACTAAGGGATGCTCTGGAGCAAGGACTAGGAAAGTCACCCCAAAAGTAGTGTCGGGGCGGGTAGTGAATACCCTTATCTCTTTTTCCTCCACCCGGGGGTAATCTAGCCCGAAGGAGATCTCCACCCCTTCGCTCCTCCCAATCCAGTTCTTCTGCATCATCTTTATCCTCTCCGGCCACTGGAGCAGAGAATGGTCTAAGAGCTCCTCCGCATAGCGAGTGATCCTGAAGAACCACTGCTCTCTATCCTTTCTGGTAACTGCAGTGCCACAGCGTTCACACCTCCCCTCCCCCACTACCTGCTCATTAGCCAGCACAGTCTGACATTGAGGGCACCAGTTGACCGGGGCTTTGGCTCGATAGGCTAAGCCAGCCTTATAGAGCTTGAGGAAAAGCCATTGTGTCCATTTGTAATATTCAGGGAGGCAGGTAATTACCTCTCGACTCCAATCATAGCATGCCCCCAGGCTCTTCAATTGGCGCCGCATATTCTCAATATTTTGCATTGTCCAAAGGAAGGGATGGATGCCTCGACTAATAGCAGCATTTTCTGCCGGGAGCCCAAAGGCATCAAAGCCCATAGGGTGAAGCGCATTATATCCTTGCATTCGCTTAAAGCGGGCATGAACATCCGAGGGAGCCATAGCATACCAATGCCCAATATGGAGGTCCCCCGAGGTGTAAGGGAACATGGTCAGGTCATACCACTTGGGGCGGCTGTCGTCCTCTTTCACCTCATAGATTCGATCAGCAGCCCACTTCTCCTGCCACTCAGGCTCAATTTCCCCGGGATTATATTTAGGTATCATTCTCAAGGTTAAGTTTAGCAAAAACTCTTACCCCTGGCAAAGCTTGACAATCGATGATTGTAGCACTACCATTTGTACAAACAGGAGGCGTAGTTGTCCTGCTCCCTGTTCTCCCGGAGATGGGAAAAGATATCGAGGAGGGAGGCAATGCTAAGTCGGCTGAGCCCTGAGGAGCTAGCATCCCTATATGATGAATCCAGAGAGAAGATGCCTCCGAAGGATAGGGAGAGGTGGCTTAACCAGAGATTAGCTAAGCAAGTAAAATTTGCCTACCAGAATGCCCCAGCCATCAAAGAGAAGTTCGACAAGGATGGTATTTCCCCTTCCCAGATTCGCACCATCAAGGACCTAGAGAAGCTGCCAGTGACAACAAAGGACGAGCTGGCCAGGCTACAGCAGGCAAATCCTCCCTTTGGAGGGTTCCTGGCTGTGCCTCTCCACAGCCTGAACAGGATTTATGTCTCCCCCGGCCCTATCTACGATGCCTGGGGACTGGAACGTGTCAAGAGCGCGGTAAGGGGGTTCTTTAGAGCGGGGTGGCCCAAGCCGGGCGATGTAGTGCTTGTCTCTACAGCCTACCACATGGTCCCGGCTGGCTTGTTTTTGACCGATGCCTTAGATCTAATAGGCTGTACAGTGGTACCGGCCGGTATAGGTCAAAGCGAGCTGCAGGCCAAGCTGCTGCATGATCTAAAGGCTACTGCTCTTTTCAGCTTCCCCAGCTTTACCATGACCATCTTGAAGAAGGCAGAGGAGATGGGGTACGACGTCCGAAGGGATTTCAACCTGAAATATACCACCGGTGGCGGCGAGAGGCACATTCAAATACTGAGAAAGACATTTGAAGAGGACTATGGCCTTATAGTAGGAGACGGCTATGGCACCGCTGACCTTGGAATGGTGGCTTATGACTGTGGATTGGGCCAGGGGTATCACTATGAGGATGAGGGTTGCATCGTTGAGATAGTCGACCCAGACACAGGAAAGCAGGTTGGCCCCCTTCAAGTAGGCGAAGTGGTGGTGACCCTCTTCAGCAACGTTTACCCCTTGGTTCGCTTTGGCAGCGGCGATCTTGCCTCTTATACCGATGAGCCTTGCCCCTGCGGCAGAACGGCACCTAGGATCACCCGCATCCTGGGCATGGTGGGAGAGCATATCAGGGTGAAGGGGATGTTTGTCCATCTCAGAGAATTGGATGAGGCTATGTCCAAATTCCCCCAGGTCTCCAAGTATCAGATGGTGCTCAGACTGGAGGAGCATAGGGACAGGATAACCTTGAACCTCGAGGTTGAGCCTGGTGTCGATCGCCAAGCGCTATCTGAAGCCGTCAACAAAAGGTGCCAGGATGTATTCAAATTGAAGATGGACAAGATAGAATTCCTGGCCAAGGGGACGCTCCCTGAGGATTACCAGAAATTTGTAGATACAAGGTGGGGGTAGAACAGGAGTACGGAAATGGAACGCACCATGCCCAGGCTTTTGAAGGAAAATTATGAAAAGTGGGGCGATAAGGTCTGGATGCGGAAGAAGGAATTGGGTTTCTGGAGAGAGTATACCTGGAAGGAAGGGTATGAAAAGACTAAATACTTCTCCCTGGGTCTGATAAGCCTCGGCTTCCAGCGGGGCGATCACATGGCTATCTTGGGGGATAACGACCCCCATTGGTTCTGGGCGGAGCTGGCTGCCCAGTGCGCCGGCGGGGCAGTCACCGGTCCCTTCTCCAGTTCCCTCCCCAGCGAGGTGAAATATATCACTGAACACTCTGACTCTAAGTTTGTCGTTGTTCAAGACCAGGAGCAGGTAGACAAGATGCTCCAAATCAAAAATGAACTTCCCCATCTGAAGAAGGTGATCTACTGGGACCCCGCCGGGTTGAGATACTATGACGACCCCCTTCTGATGAGCTTTGATGAGGTCTTAAAATTGGGACAGGAGTATGAGGTGGCTCATCCCGGGCTTTTTGAGCAAAATATAGACCAGATAAAAGGGGATGACTTAGCCTTAATAATGTATACCTCAGGAACCACCGGCTTGCCCAAAGGGGCGGTGATGACTTATGCCAACCTCTTTTCCCAAAATGAGTCCTTTTATGCTATGAACCCGACTTATGAGACCGATGAATGGCTTTCCTTTATCCTGCCAGGGTGGATGGCGGAGCAAGGGCTTGGTCTCTTAGGTAGCTTGCAGCGAGGTTTAAGGCTGAACTTCCCTGAACAGCTAGCCACCGTGCCGGAGAATATCAGGGAGGTCGGTCCCAGTATATTGTTTTATGCCTCCAGACTGTGGGAGGGCGCAGCCTCCACTATCCAAAACAGGATGATGGAAAGCACCTGGTTGAAAAGGGCTCTTTTTCATCTCTGCTTACCCATAGGATATAGGGCTGCCGATACCAAGTTCAAGGGGGAGAGGCTGAACTTATTCTGGAAAGCCCTCTATGGATTATCCCAGCTAATAGTATTCAACCCCCTAAAGGATAAGCTGGGATTTTCCAGACTTAGGTACGCCTTTACCGCTGGGGCGTTGCTGGGACCGGAGATTTTCAGGTTTATGACTGCTATCGGGGTAGATCTGAGGCAGCTATATGGCTCGAGTGAGACAGGGGCAACACAGCACACCAGTGATGATATCAAGGTGGACTCCGTCGGCAGGGTAAACCCTGATACCATTCTAAGAATAGACAAGGATAACCACATCCTGGTGGCGGGTCTGGGTTGCGCTAAAAGCTACTATAAAAACCCTGAGGCTACGGCGAAGACTTGGGCTGGAGGATGGTACCATACCGGCGATGCTGGCTATCTAGATGAGGATGGGCACCTCTACTATCTGGATAGGCTTGAATATATGAGCCATCTCACCGACGGCACTAAGTTCGCTCCCCAATTCATCGAGGCCCGCCTGAAGTTCAGCCCCTATATTAAGGATGCCTTCATAATAGGAGATGAGACCAAGGACTTCATCGGGGTGATCGTAAATATTAACTATGATAACGTGGGCCATTGGGCGGAGAGAAGGAGGATTCCCTATACTACCTTTGCCGACCTTTCCCAGAAACCAGAGGTATGTCAACTAATAGGAGGCGAGGTGGAGAGCCTCAATAAGAAGCTTCCGGAGAAGCAGAGGGTGAGGAGATTCATCAATATGCCTAAGGAGTTTGACCCCGATGAAGCTGAATTAACCCGGACGATGAAGATAAGAAGGGGCTTTATGGAAGATCGCTACAAAGGCATAATAGAAGCCCTCTATGGGGAGAGGGAAAGGGCGCCTATGGAGGTGCCAGTAGTTTACCGGGATGGTAGGCAGGCGGTCATAAACGCCGAGATACAAGTTAAC
>CAYWDP010000104.1:2826-6408 GCA_964457045.1 uncultured Dehalococcoidia bacterium | reverse complement strand
CGCCCGCCTACCCAGAAAGTCTTGACCTGGTCGGGGACATCCTCGGTGGTGCACCCGCCGCTACTCAGGTTCACCCGCAGAAATTTACCACCATAAGCTGACATCGGGCTCCTCCTTAATGATTTACCTCTGGTTTCTCATTTGGACTATCGGTGTATTATATGTACCCCCTCTCACGGGCGTCAGTCACTATCTCAGGCTCCTTCCACCATTTCTCGATGCCGCAATCCTCGGCCACAGTGTTGGCGCAGTTATACCCCGGCCCCCAGATCACGCATCCGCCGGGATAAACACTCGCCCCTCCCAGATAGAGGTTCTTTATCGGTGTTCTATTCTGGGAGCACTCCTGGTTCGGCCTGACATATCCCATCTGTAAAGGATGATACTGCCCCTGCTTGTAGCCTCCCTTCACCATGTTGACGAACTTGTTCTGAATATCGGCCGGGGTAGTCACGTATGTCCACAGCACGTTCTCCTTGGTTACGTTGGGAGCGTACTCGGCAAGCAAGGCAATTCGGTTCTCAGCCCACTCTTCTCTGAATTTGCGATTGAGCCATCTCTCAGACCCCCCGTCTTTTAGATCAAAGGGTGCCATCTGAGAGAGCAGACCAGAGCACTTACCTGGCGGTGCCTGATAAGGATCATGAACGCTGGGGAAGCAAGCATTGTAGCCGGGACTGGCTGTCATTTCCCCGTTGCGCATGGCCTCCCAGTGATTTTTCAGGTCAGCCAGGCTTTCATAGCCCAGAAGATAAATGAAAGCTTTATTGATCTGGGGATCTGAGGCCGCCGCCTTGAAGTTGGGAGGCTCAGCCATAGCTAAGTGCACATCAAACAGACTCCATTTCTCCCACTGCCAGCTATTGATCATGTCCGCGAAGTCCTTGGCTAGCTTATCCTCGCCGACATACTTCAGGAAGGTCTGGTGTATATCGATGGTGCTGATTACCGCCTTGTCCGCCATATACTGAGTCCCGTCTTCAAGCTCCACTCCTTTCGCCGCATTGTTCTCCACTATGATTCGCTTGATCTGGGCACTGGTCCTGATCTGCCCCTTATTCTCGAAGATCGATTTGAGCAGGGCATTGGACACCCTGTGGGACCCTCCTGCCACCAGCCGGTAATTCACCATCCGATTCAGGTAGAGGGGAATGAGATAGCCTACTCCCGACTGGTTATAGTCCAGACCCCAATGACAGCAGATATACAGCATAAGGGTCCTGACGTGGTCGTTTTCATAAAGTTCACACACTACTTCCTCGGGGGTCTTTTCTGACAAGGCGGTCATCTCCCGGCCCAGCTCTGTCTCTTCCGCCTTGGCAGCCATAAGCGGAGCTGGCTCCGGTATGATGAAGGTCATCGGGCCAGCAATGTGCTTCATCATCTCGTCGTACCTATGGTACATCTGGCGATAGCTGTCGGCATCCTTCTGGGAAAACCGGGCTATCGAGGCGCAGGTCTTCTCCACATCCTGGTAAATGCACAGGCAATTGCCATCGCTGAGAGGCATGGCCCACTGAAGCTGAGGGTGAATATGCCTCACATCGTACTGCTCCTCCAGTTTGAAGTCCTGATAGACAGGCGCATAGTCCACCATCATGTGGTACACTGCATGGGTATTGTGAAAGTAGTCAGGCAGAGTCACCTCCTCCGTGGCCAGCCCCCCTCCCGCCTCGAACCTCTTCTCCAACAGCAACACCTTCTGCCCTGCTTTACTGAGATACGCACCGATCTCCAGCCCGTTAGGACCGCAACCGATAATTATTACATCGTATTTCTCTGCCATTTCGCCCTCCTTGATAGGTTTCTAACTACGTTTTCTTCTGGTTAAAGCTAATGGTCACCCGCTCCGTCACACTTTAGACGAATCTCGAATCCTCTTGGCTACGGCTCGCGTCTCCTGGACCAGGGAATCCAGCTCTTCTTTCCCTGTCTCCTCCCACGGCTTGCCCAGCCCCAGGTCACCAGCAATGATTTTGTAGCAATTGTAAGATTCCGCTGAGGCAGCCCACCCCCCAGGAGACCAAGCTGATCCTGTAGCATAAAGATTCTTTATGGGAGTTCTGTGGTTGGCCAACTCAGGGGTAGGCCTGTTGGCATCACGCTGGTAAAGCGAACAATCAAGAACGGCCATGTTCCCGTTGGGCCCGAGGTTCTTCATCCGCAAGGCGTCGTAGGGACTGTTAGTGTCAACGCCGATGATATTGTCCCAGGTCATGTTGGGCGCATGCCTCTGCCAGACGGCAAGCAAATCCTGAAGATACTTCCTCTTTATTTCCAGCCATTGCCTCTCGGTATAGGTAGGGGCGGGTAGGCCGAGCTGTTCGCTGTGGGCAACATGCATCCCCGCAGGTGCATAGGCAGGGTCAACCAGACTGTTGCACGTAATAGCAGGGCAGTAGTCCTCTAACGGAGGAAACCTGCCTAGTTTCTGATAGTGGCACTCCCTGGCTATATGTTCTGGGTCAGCGTCCTCTGCCAGCCCGAGCCAGAAGGTCTCGTTTATGTCAGTATTAAAGGCTGCCGCCTCATACTTAGCAGCCTCACGCAAAGCAAAGGAGTACCACATCAAGCACAGGAAGCCGCTTTCCAAAGCCTCCACACGACGCACAGTCCGGTGATCCAGATACTCTCTGCCTATCAAATCGAAGCAAAGTTGGGCTGGGTTTAAGGTGCTCACCACCAGCTTCCTGGCTGCAATCCGAGAGCCATCGGCGAGGCGGATGCCTGTGGTGGTTCCGTTCTCTATGATAACCTTGTCCACATGGCAATGGGTAAAGAACTTGCACCCACTCTGCACCAATATCTGATGGGCAGCATGAGCTATCTGGTGAGTCCCTCCCCGGGCAAAGCCGATGGTCGGCAGCGAGGCTGTAAAACTGAACATCTCTGCCCCGACTCCGGTCTCACTGACATCCCTTTGCGTAAGTACGAATCGCATAATGCAGTACTGCAACTCCTTGCTCTCAAAGAGTTCCTTTGCGCAACGCAGATAGCTGGCCGCCAGGACCAGGGAGTCAGGTTCAAAGTCAGCTTCCACAAGTTTTGGGTATAGAGCCACTTGCCGTTCCAGTGCCTCAGGGGTCCTACGCATCTCAGCGGGGTTGAACAGAGCCTCCAGGACCACCCTCTGCGCCTCGTCACTCTGCAATAACTTCCAGAGCTTGAGCCACTTTTCGGCGTCCCTCGGCGAGAACCGGGCGATTTCCCTGGCAGTCCTCTCCTGCGTTGGATCGTGCTTTTCGCTGTAGATAGTCAGGCAGGTGTTGTTGTTTCTGAAAACGGCACCTTCGGCAACAAGATACTGGTCGCTTTGGGCCCCATACTCCCAGAATTCAGGAAAATCACGATAGAGCGGCGGGTAGTAGAGAGGGGTGATTATGGTAGCATGGGTATTGCCACGAAAACCTGGTGCCGAGATCTCCTCAGTAGCCAGGCAGCCGCCAACCTCATGCCTCCTCTCAAATATACCAACGCTCATGCCACCGTACTTGATCAGATACATGGCAAGGAATAGAGCCTTAGTCCCCCCTCCAATTATTACCGCATCATACGTTGCATCGGGCATCACTACCTCCTTTT
>CAYWDP010000104.1:0-2726 GCA_964457045.1 uncultured Dehalococcoidia bacterium | reverse complement strand
CTACATCTTTGTGGGAGCATCAGCATCAGTGGTTATCACCCCCTCCACCAGCATGTCAGCTATCTCATCATCCGAGAAGCCCAGTATCTCCTTGTAGACATAGGCATTGTGCTGCCCCAGGCATGGCGCTGCGGTTCTAGGGTCACAAGGAGTTTTGGAGAGATGATACGCCGGCGCGTTGTAGGAGTGAGGGCCGATCTCGGGGTGGTTTAGCACCCGGTAGTGCTGCCGGTGCTTTAGTTGCGGGTCATTGAGGAGGTCTTCACCTGTCTGTACCACCCCCGCCGGCACCCCGGCATCCTGCATCATAGTCATCACCTGCTCCGGCGCGTAGTCCTTAGTCCACTCGCCGATGAGCCTGTCTAGCTCGTCTTCGTTCTCCTTCCGGCTGAGGATGGTGGCGAACCTGGGGTCCCTGGTCCAGTCGGGATGGCCTATTACCGGGCAAAAGCATTGCCACTGTTCTTCGTTAGCTACGGCAATGGCCACCCAGCGGTCTGCGCCGCGGCAGGGATAAACGCCGTGAGGGGACATGTAGCGGTCACGGTTTCCCATGCGGGTGACGCCGTGCTCATTGACCGTGTAGTCCAGCAGATGGGGCGCCATAAAGCTCAGTCCTGCCTCGAACTGTGACTGCTCGATGTACATTCCCTTCCCCGTCTGATGCCGCCGTAAAAGAGCTCCGATTACGGCTATGATTACATACCACGGGGCGATGTAATCGCAGTAGGGGGTGAAGGGCAGGGTCGGCTCGCTGTCCGGCCAGCCGGTGGCAGTGCAAAGGCCGAGCAAACCGTTGGCGTGGTGCCCAAACCCCTGAAAGCCACTGTGCGGGCCGTATTGTCCCTGCTGGGTGGTGCTGAAGTAGATGACTCCTGGATTTATCTTGCGGCAGCTTTCATAGTCCAGCCCCAACTTGGCCATCGTTCCCACGGCCATGCTGTCAGTGACGATATCAGCCCATGCCACCAGCCTCCTGGCCACCTCCTTGCTCTTGGGGTTATTCAGGTCCAGGCTGATCCCGTATTTGTTGGTGTTGTATGCTGTGTACATAGCGCTGCGGTTGGTGCCGGGCTTGCCATCCTTGAAGGGGCCACCCGTTCTCAGCGAATCAAGACGTCGATGGCTCTCCACCCGAATCACCGTGGCTCCATGCTCAGCAAGCTCGCGACCAATCATAGGGCCAACCGCAGCCCAGGCGAAATCAAACACTTTTATGCCCTCGAATACCTGCCTTGTCATTCTTCTCTCCTACATCCAGAGTTATTCTTAGAGTGTCAAATTATGTTTCGGGCCTTCATAATGGCCATCTGTTCTCTGGAGAATCCCAGCTCCTTTCCGTACACTTCCTCGTTGTGCTCGCCTGCGAGTGGGGCACGACACTGGATTCTCCAGGGAGCCTCTTCCATCCTCACCGGGGCTCCAGGATAGGCTATGGTTTCCCCCAGCTCTGGGTGGTCTACCTCCTCCCAGAATCCCCTGGCCTGGAGATGGGGGTTCCTGCCTATGTCCTCGGTGGTGGCGCAGGGAGCGAGCATGATGCCCCTCTTGATCGCCTCCTCAAACAGCTCATCTTTAGTCTTGGTCATAAGGAACTCGATGATGGCCTTATATTGCCGGTCCAATTCCTGCTGTGCTATGGTCGATCCGTCCCACTGCCTAAAGTCATAGCCCTTGAGCTCCAGGGCCATCCCTTCCTCGTTGGCCCAGTCCAATAGAGCCTGGGAGGACTGGATCAGACCAGCGGAGCCACCAGCGTAATAGATCACCACATGCCCGTCCTTGCAGGGAAAGATGAAGCGCAGGAAGAGCAGGCCATAGGGCTCCGGCCTGGGGTTTATGAAGAACTGTCCCGTACCGACGACGTTGACCTTCATCAGATCGTACACTTCGGCAGTGGTCATAGTGCTCAATGCCACCGCCTGTTGCATGGAAACATCGACGTGCTGCCCCTCCCCGGTAAGCACACGGTGGTAGTGGGCCACCATCGAGCCCAGGGCGGCGTGGACGCCAGCCTGGAAATAGGCCTGTGGGTCACAGCTCATGCGCACGGGCGGGCGGCCCAATTCGCCCAGAATGCGTACCAGGCCTCCCATGGCACAGCCGACAAGATCGGTGCTCTGGTAGCGAGCATACGGACCAGTCTGGCCAAAGGGAGTTATGGAGGTCACAATTATGCCAGGCCTGGCTTTCTTGAGTTCCGAGTACCCCAGGCCCAGATCATCCATGTAGCCTGGCTGAAAGGACTCTACTACAAAGTCTGCGGTCTCGACCAATCTCCTGAGTATCTCTCTACCGTCAAGCGTTTCGATATCCAGGGTGATGCCCCTCTTGCTAGTATTGGTGGCAAACCAGAAGAGGCTCTTCTCTGGGTCAGGAATGTCCTTGTAGAAGGGTCCGATACTCCGGGAAGGATCACCCCCCGGTTTCTCAACCTTAATTACGTCAGCTCCGAAGTCACCCAGGACCTTCCCGCACAGATGACCTTTTTCATCAGTTAGATCCAGAACGCGATAGCCGCCAAGCAGACTATCATGCTCCGTCACCATAGCACCTCCAGGTTTCTTCAGTAAGTGCTAATTTACGCTCCGAGCCAACGCCAATACATACGAGACCTCCAAGTAGAGCCTTGTTTCCTTTGTCCACAGTCCTTAAACCATACGTCCCTTTCAGCTTTTGGCCCCAAAGCTAGCCAAAGGGTCATCACTCCATGTAGGTCTTGATGT
>CAYWDP010000103.1:2447-6485 GCA_964457045.1 uncultured Dehalococcoidia bacterium | reverse complement strand
TCTTGATCGCCTTTGCGCAGACGTTTTCCTCCCCCAGGTAGGGTGGCCATCATCTGAATAGGCAGGTTCTCTACGCACAGGGTGGGACGACCACTAGCACAGAAATAGCATTTCCCGCATGAGAATCCTACCATGAGCACCACGTGGTCGCCAGGCTTGAGTGTGGTTACCCCAGGCCCCACCTTTTCTACAATGCCGGCTCCTTCATGCCCCACCACCACAGGCGTGGGCACAGGCATGTCACCTCTCATAAAGTGGAGGTCGCTGTGACACGTTCCGCAAGCCACAAGTTTTATCAACACTTCATGGTCTTGTGGCTCATCAAGGGTAACCTCTTCTACTTTCAAGGGCTTGTTGACCTCATATAATACAGCTGCCTTCATGATTTATACCCTCCTTTCCATTATGGAATTATCCCACTCTTAAAGGATATTCGTCAACTTCAAGTCACTTTCCCTATCAACCAGCAACTACCTCTACCTTCCCACACCCGGAAAGCCCAGCAGGCCCCTAGGGCTGACTAAACTTGGAGATGAGGGGTTCGAGCTGCATTAACAGGCCCATATCTCCGTCTATCTTGAGCTTGCCGCCAGTCCAGGCGTGAATACGGTCCAACTCTCCCGTCTGAATAGCTATCCAGTCCTCAGCGGATATGGTCATAGTAACGTTCGGGTTCTCCACGGTACCCTCATGACGGCTTGCCTTACCTTTGTCAGATACCAGGTACCAGTCACTGCCGCCAGGCCCGGTGAGGTGGAACTGGACTGTCACTCTCACCTCCTCAAGCCTTGTCAGCTCCCTCTCCGGCGGACCTGGAGGAGGTAAATTCAACAGGCTGGCCAGCCTTCGGGTACAGAGGTTATTGAGTTCGACATCCTCACCAGGGAGGGCGACACCGAGTCTTCTGAAGTTTTTGTATATCTTAAGGAGAATCACCCCGTATCTGAGGGCAGCCAGAACGTCCTGATAGAGCATGTGCTTTACCTTCCACCCGGTCAGCTCTTCGTAACGTTGCACGGTCTCTTTTTTCCCAGGGGTGCCCTCCAGGCTGGGAATACCAGATCCTTCACTCATCTGCCAATCAAGGAAGAAATACCAGCCCAGTTCGGACTCCGGGTCTCCTATATAAGCCATCTCCCAGTCCAGTATCGCCAGTACCTCGAAATCATCACGACTGTAGATCGTGTTGGGCATTCGGCAATCGCCCCAGCACAGCGTCACGTGCTCCGGCACATAACGGTTCTCCCTGAGCCAGTTCAGGGTTGCCTCCAGGATCGGTTGAGGTTCTTGAGGATCCTCCTTAACCCACTTGAGGTACCTCTGGTAATAGTCCAGTTGCCGGTCAAGAGGGTCGGTACCGCTTTTAGGGACACCGAGAAAGGAAAGCCTCAGGCTCTTCCAGTCCAGTTTGTGGATTTTGGCCATGGCCTCCAGAGTCCCCCACCACATCTTCGCCCGTTGCTCTGGAGTGGCATCATAGTAAAGCCCGAAGGAGTGATAAGGAGGGTAGTCAGGCGGGATAACTCCGTCGATTTTGCCCATGAGGTAGAATGGGGCGCCAAGTACCTTCTCGTCCTCCTCCAGCCAGTAAACCTTCGGTACAGGGACATTTGTTCCTTTCAGGCGCTCCATAATACGGAACTGCTTCCCCAGGTCGTATTCGGGAAAGACGGGGTAGGCTTGCGGTGCGTAGCGGAGCACCATTCCCTCTGACCTCTGTCGTCCAGCCTCCTGCCAGCTCAGGTCAAAGAGAAAGGTCTCGTTGGAGAGCCCTGCCCCTGACCGTTCCATGCCTGACATAGATAGGTTCCGGGCCCGGGGCATCTTTTTTTGCAACCAGGCTGTGAGCTTTAACTGCATATCTGACAGGTCTACTTGGCGTGAAATCATTTCTTACCTCCCTCCCCCGGATATCTTCCAGATTGCCTGTCAAGTCAGCTTCGCTTGCCTCTTCTCTTAGTAGCCTTGGTAGCCGTACTTGGGATACTTCCCGATGACGACCAGTTCGACGACGCCGTAGCCAACATCATTGCCACAGCGCATCTGGCACATAACGTCATCAAGGAAGGAGACCTCTCTTATAACATTGGGGTCGGTGAGATCCAGTTTGACGCCATCGATAAAATAAGGACCCATCCACAGGCCATGGACGAATCCCTGGTATCCAAAATACCCACCAGCCTTCAGGTAGCAAACGCTGAGAGGATGCATCGATACCTCGATCTTGGAACCGTCAGCAGCGTTGAAGATCATGCGCCCCGACTTAATCTGACGGATGTCGGGGCGAAACTGGAAATCGTGCTCCATGCTCACCAGTTTGAGCTCCTCTTTCTGGCTTCCATAGGGATAAAACACTCCGCCGCTGAAGTGAAGGGGCTTTCCCTCCCAGGTCTCCCTTACATGGTAGGTAGCGCCCCATTTGTCGAACTGCATGATGCCGAAGCTGAACAGGTACCCCGTGGGGATCTCACCAGGCTGCACTCCGGTTTCCGGTACACCACCACCTCGTCTGATCCCCCATGAATGGTCCCTCTCTGCCAGCCACTTGTCCTTGTCGATCTGATAGGTCTGGCCTTCAGCCTTTATCCAGCCACTGGGCCTGCCCACCTGCACGTAGCGCTTTATGTTCTCTTCCACCCTGCCCCGAACCCGGGCAAACTGCGGTTCCTCCTCATGGGCAGGCATAGTCCCCTCAAAGTCTATCTCGTAGCTGAGGCCGTGCTCATTCTCACCCAGGGCACACCGCACCTTCTTTAGCCCCTCGACCACCTCGTAAGAGAAGGGGCCAACCTTAACCTCGTCAATCTGAGGACGGAGCTCCCGCGAGGCCCTGACATTGTGTTGGGTTTTGCCCTCAATGGCGAAGCAGCCAAAGGCATCAATGATATTCCGATTGGGGTAATAGCCGAAACCAGCTACGAGATGGAATCTTCCTGAGGTATCGTGAGCGCTAAACCATATCCTCTCCGTCCACTCCCGGGCGCTGGTCTCGACATGGTCAAAGGTGGACACTATCTGGTGGCAGACAAACTCATCATATTTGGTAAGCATGATCAACCTCCTTTTAAGCGTATTCTCGGGAGATTGCTGAAAAAGCTCCTCACACTCCTTCTCAGTATCTAGGTGAAGTATGCCTTGTCAAGACAGCTTGACCATCAATTCCTCTATATCCAGAGGCTCCCCTTTGGATAGCTCCCTTCGCAGGCTAATAGCTCCAATGGGGCAAACATCCTCACAAACGCCGCAGCCCATACATTTCTCTAAGCTAGTAACAGCTCTCTCTCCTCCCCCATCCAAGCTGATTGCTTTAAAAGGGCAGGCATCTACACAATCTCCACACCCATTACACTCATCGCTTATCTGAGAAACATAGCCTGAAGGAGCCATAATAGGAACTGCGCCCTCCAACAGGTTCCACATCCTGATCCCGACGCAGCAACAACTGCAGCAGTTGCAGATAGCCATAAACCTGTTAGCCATCTCCTTCTTAAAATAGGCAGTGTGAACAAAGCCCTTCTCGTGGGCGAACTCAAGTACTTTCACCGCCTCGTCCTGGGAGATCTTGCGAAACATAGAGTTCTCCTCCGCTATGAAGGAAGCAAAGGGGTCGCCAACAAAAAGGCAAACCTCGTAAGGGGGAGGAAGACAGCGGTTTTCTGAAACTGAACGACAAACACAGGTTCCAACCGCAATCGAATCATTGCTCTTTAGAACTACATCCCTGGCTACCTTAAAGGGGAGAACTATCTCGGGCAGGGACAGATTCAAATCGTGTTTCTGGGTAACCAGTTGTATGGCATCCTTTAACTTCACTACCTTCCCATGATAGATGTTTGTGTCAGTGCTCGGCGAGGTTTCAGTGATTTGCTGTATGTAATACCTCAGCATCTCGTCGACACTCTCATCCAGCTTCTCTTTAGGCTCCTTGGCGGGAAGGCCTGAGGACTGAAACGCATGATAGATAAAGTGTTCTATGTACTTCATATAAATGTAGGCGGGGAAGAAATCATTCTTGTCCTCTAAAGGATAGACATCATA
>CAYWDP010000103.1:0-2347 GCA_964457045.1 uncultured Dehalococcoidia bacterium | reverse complement strand
GCCCGGTCGCTGTCCACCACGTGGTCAAAGGTGGACACAATCTGATGGCAGGGCAGCTCATCATATTTGGTAAGTATGATTCACCCCCCTTTAAGCGCACTCCTCAAGGAGACTGCTGAAAAATCTCCGCGCGTCCTTTTTCAGCATACATGAAAAGACCCCCCTAGTCAACACAGTTTGCTCATCATTCTCCATCCAAAGGCTCATCTCTGGATGGTTCCCTTCGAAGGCTAATTGCTCCGCCTGGGCAAATGTCCTCACAAATAATTCTTTATGTCCCCAATTCTTCACCGGGCAGACTACGCAGGGGCCGGGGCTTCAGTCTCTTCAGCTACGAGACGCCTCACCAGTCTTATCGATTCTGTCTTGCATGTCGGAACACATACCGCGCATCCGATGCAGAGGTCCTTATCAACGAAGGCGAACTCGTCAACCTCTATTGCACCCACCGGGCAGTGCTCAGCGCAACTTTTACACGCGTTGCATGCTTCTTCGTCGACCTGCGCTCTGAAAGGGGAGGGCAGAAAGATCTGTACACCGAGCTTATGGCCGTGGAACATGGCACAGCAATCATTGCAGCAATTGCAGACAACAGAGTTTATATCGAGAGTGTGCACTAGGCCATCCTGGTTGCACTTCCGCAGCAGTTTCACAGCCTCATCATAGGTAAGCTCACGGGCCATGCCGTGCTCGACAGCCCAGCGGCTTAAATCGCCCGTATGGAGGCACGTTTCCAGCATGTGGTGGCAATGATTGCCGGGATCAACAAGCCAGTGTGAGAGACGGCAAGGGCACGCAGAGACACTCCAGTGACCAGCTTTCTTGATAACCTCGGCAAGATTCTCGGAGGGAAGCGTGTCCTCGGGCAAGGCCATTGTGCCAGCCCATACCGGGGCAAAGGGAAACCCCAGCTTGCACAGCTTCTCTTCGGACCATTCCTTCAAAAACTGGTATAATGCTTGGCCCAGCTCCACAGTAAACGGAAACCTCACATTACCCCAAAGGCCCGTTTCGGTGAACCCTGGGGCCGACGAGCCCACCACCTTATAATTTGGGTCTTCTTTTCCGGGATCGATATATATAGTGCCCTTATCGGCCATGGTATGGAGCATCTTCTTCAGTTTCTCTTTCTTGATACCTGTTTTCTCGGAAATTTCATCCAGCTTTGCCCCTGAGAGACCTATCTGGAGAGCCAACCGAGCCTCCGCCGGTGTGAATTGCAGGCGCAGAATTTTCAAGAATGAAGGTGTCTTCGGCACACCAACGATATCTTCCCTATCCACCATATCCGCCAGCTGTTCATACACATCCTTCTTGGCCATCACTTCACCTCCTTATAATGTCCCTAAGGTATGAGCCAGGCTCTCTTCACTCTATCCCAGTCAGCCACAAACCCTTACCAGATCCTCCACCTCGTCTTTAGTTTGAGAAGTTAAGCACGTCCATTAGTGCTAGCCCATGGAAGCTGCTGTAATATCATCACCTGGATATTCACAAAGCTCGATCTGGACTCCAAAGGTGTTGGTGGACTCGAACAATGCCTCTTTTAGCTTACCCACCTGGTACTTGTGAGTCATCTTGATGCCTCGCCACTCCATTTCGGCAATTGCCTCTTCGATATCCGGCACCTTGAAGCAAACAAAGAGTATACCCTCTTCCCGAGTCCCGATTGTTTGGGCAACCGGTCCGTTTGGATCAGTTGGCTGAATGAATTCGAAGCCCAGTGGATGAAAGGCAGCTCGAGCACCAAAATCCTCTGACTCCCAAACGGGCAAGAATTCCTTCCCTAGTAAAGCTGTGAAGAGACGGACAGCGCCTTCCAGGTCTTTAGCGTATGCATGAATGTGATCGATCTTCTCGACTTTCATTATCCCAGTCACCTCCATGCCACGCCGAGCCCCAGATATGCCCAGCACGCCTCTGCTAAGGGATGTTCTTTGTGAGCGGGTAAAGAAACTCTATCATCAAACAGTAGCTGCTGTCAACACATTGTGAAGAGGACAAGTGTAGCCGGGTTGGTGGCAAACCAGAAGAGGCTCTTCCATGGGTCGAGGATACCATTGTAGAAAGAGCCAATACCTCGATCAACTTCAGAACTCGATAACCGCCCAGCAGACTACGCTGCTCCGCAGCCATGCATCTTCAAATTTGACCAGCATTCAAAGGGCTGCTATTTCAGAAGTCTAAAGATAGTGCTTATTTCCTCAGCCCTTCTTGATCATACCCTTATTTTAGGTGCCGATCCTATAATAGGAGAGGATGGTCATTACATATAGGTCTTGATATACTTCTCCATGGCAGGCGTGGGCTTCCACCACTTCTTCAGGCCCATGTCCTCAGCTACCTT
>CAYWDP010000102.1:0-6615 GCA_964457045.1 uncultured Dehalococcoidia bacterium | reverse complement strand
CCCGATGGCGATGCCATAACCTATACCTATCAGTGGTACAGGGATGGAGCGCTGCAGCAGACAACGACCACCACAGCTTTAAGCCACACGCTATCCTCGGCCTCCACAGCCAGAGATGAGATATGGAGATGTGTGGTAACCCCGAATGATACCTTCGTAGATGGATCCTCTGATGAGGACCAGGTCACCATACAGAACAGTTCCCCTACAGCACCGGTGGTGAATATCGCCCCAGATATGCCTCTCACCACCGATGACCTGGTGTGCACCATCATTACCCAGAGCACGGATGCTGATGGTGACGCCATAACCTATACCTATCAGTGGTACAAGGATGGGGCGCTGCAAAGGACGAGGACAACCACGGACTTAAGCGATACACTGCCTTCAGCCTCGACAGCCAAGGATGAGGTATGGGAGTGTGTGGTAACCCCAAATGATGGCACTGTAGATGGCCTCTCTGGTGATGAGCAGGTCACCATCCATAACAGCCCACCTACAGTACCAGTGGTGGATGTCATCCCAGATATGCCCCTCACTACCGATGACCTGGTGTGCGCTATCACCATCCAGAGCACCGATCCCGACGGCGATGCCATAACCTATACCTACCAGTGGTACAGGGATGGAGCGCTGCAACAGACAACAACGACCATGGACTTAAGCGACACGCTGTCCTCAGCCTCGACGGCTAAGGGTGAGGTATGGGAATGTGTGGTAACCCCAAACGATGGCACCGTAGACGGCCCCTCTGTTACTGCAGTAGAAGTGGTGTCACACGGGGCTATTACTGCTGAGGGAGGCAAGATAGAGACAATAGATGGGCAAGTCACTATGGAATTTCCAGCTGGCACTCTGGCTGGCACAGCAAAATTGACCATCAAACAACTGCTGGCCTCCTCTCTTCCCCACCCTCCCGATGGGTGTGAAGTAGGCAACACCGGCCTTATCATAGACGTGGTTAATGCCGATGGTGCCTTGGTCTCTACTTTGGCAAAAGAAATGACCATCATCGTCAAGTATTCAGATGAGGATGTAGCTGCGGCTGATGGAAACCCCAAACACTTGGTCCTTGCCTATTATGATGAGGCAACAGGGCAATGGATAATACCCTCTACAATCGTCGATATCAATGATGGAACTCTCAGTACCACCGCCAATCACCTTAGCCAATGGATGGTGTTAGCCAAGATCCCCCCTGACGTTGATTGGCTGCCGGTTGGTCTTACTGGCGGAAGCTTCCTCCTCTTTTTCATGGTAGCTTTCTGGCTCAATAACCGCTTGGCCAGGAAATAAGATGCCAGGGACTAGAGCGCAGAAGGCGTTTGATCATAGCTGGACATAACTGGCAAATCAAGCATACCCTGGTCTAGCACTGAATATCTATCCAAATTGTTTGATCGTGGCAGGTGGTTTGCAGTTTCCCACCCGATTACTCTCCCTGCATTGTGAGCATGTTGCCCAAAAACGGCGATTACATACTCTTGCCAAATTCACACCAGCTTTGATTATCGTTTACCCTTTAGCTGAAGCTGGCTGGAGTCGAATCGCTAGTTTTGTAATACGGTAGCGCACTTAACAGCCATTTGCAGACGATGTTATCGGCCAACAGCAGCTAGGGTTGCCTCATTGCGAGCTGGAAGGCAAATTCCAGTATAATAAGCTAATTGAGCGAGTCGTCCATCAATGTGCTGAGTGGCTCAGTTATGGTGGGTAAACCCAATGGTCGCACGATCAGAGCTAGGTTATTTCTGACGATACCATCGTGAAATCAGCCAGGGGGACAAAGGCACAAAATTCCTCATAGATCTGGATAGAGGCTGCGGTAAACTGACCTTTAAAGGAGGGGCTAGTCATGTTTACAGAGGAAACTCTAAGGCAGGTTCGCCAGGGCAAAGAGAGATGGCAAAAGGAAGTAGATGAGGCTATTGCCCAAAAATCAGAGAGGAGGGAAAGGTTTTCCACCATCTCTGACATGGAAATAGAGAGGATCTACACTCCAGAGGATATCAAAGACCTGGATTTCGAAAGAGACATTGGCTATCCTGGGATCTTTCCCTTTACCAGAGGATGTCAACCCACTATGTATCGGGGAAGGGAATGGACCTTTCGCATGTTTTCAGGAATGGGTAATGCTGAAGATACCAATAAAAGATGGCATCTCCTGCTGAAAGAGGGTGAAACAGGTTTGAGCACCGCCTTCGACCTGCCCACTTTGATGGGATATGACACTGATTCCCCTCATGCTGAGGGGGAGTGTGGCAAGTGTGGAGTAGCCATTGATACGTTGAGAGATTTCGAAATCCTCACCGAAGGGATTCCTCTCGATAGGATTACTACTTCTATGACTATCAATCCTCCGGCACCTGTACTTTGGGCTATGTATCTGGTTGTGGCTGAAAAATCTGGCATAAGCTGGGATAAGATTGGTGGAACGATCCAAAATGATATGCTAAAAGAATTCATTGCCCAGAAGACATTGATGCTCCCGCCTGAGCCGTCGATTAAGCTGATAAGTGATACTGTCGAATTCGGCAGCAAATATGTTCCTCGATGGAATACCATCAGCATTAGCGGTTACCACATTCGGGAGGCAGGGTCCACTGCTGTTCAGGAATTGGCCTTTACCCTGGCTGACGGAATAGCCTATGTACAGGATATTGTGGAAAGGAAGAAATTGGACGTCGATTCCTTCGCCCCTCGTCTCTCCTTCTTCTTTAACTCCCATCTTGATTTCTTCGAGGAGATTGCTAAGTTCAGGGCAGCCAGAAGGATGTGGGCTAAAATTATGAGGGATAGATTCAAGGCTAGAGACCCCCGCTCCTGGTGGATGAGGTTCCACACTCAGACTGCCGGTTGCTCCCTCACTGCTCAGCAGCCCTACAACAATGTCATCAGGACTGCTACCGAGGCACTGGCAGCTGTTTTGGGAGGGGCGCAATCTTTGCATACTAATTCCCTAGATGAGACGCTGGCTTTGCCTTCTGAGTTCGCTGCTACTATTGCCCTTCGGACCCAGCAAATCCTTGCCGATGAAATAGGGGTCGCCAACACTATAGACCCCCTAGCTGGGTCATATTTTATAGAATCTCTGACCAACCAGATAGAAGAAAAGGCCTGGGAGTATATCAATAAGATAGATGATATGGGAGGCATGGTTGCTGCTATTGAGAAAGGCTTCCCTCAGACGGAGATTGCTAATGCTGCTTATCACTATCAACAGCAGATAGACAAAGGGGAAAAGGTCATAGTAGGGGTGAACAGGTATGTTACAGAGGAGGAGGTCCCTATAGAGATACTGGAAATCAACGAAGAAGTTGAAGAAAAGCAGCTTGCCAAGCTAAAAGAGATCAAAAGAACGAGGGACAGCCGCAGAGTGATGCAGAGCCTGAGCGATCTCCGCGCTGCTTCTAAGAGTGACAAAAATTTGATGCCTTATGTAATAGAGGCAGTAAAGGAATACGCCACTGAGCAGGAAATCTGCGATGTATGGAGAGATGTCTTCGGAGAATATCGAGAGTCAGTAGTTCGGTTATAATAAACCCCACAAAATCTTCGATTTTGCGGGGGCCCCGCTCCGCAGGCGGGGTATTGACCCCGCCTTTGGCCAAGGGGATGCTGCGCCTCCTTGGAACGCCAGCGAGAAGTTCCCGCCAGCAAGCTAGAGGCATAGGATTTTAGTCAGACGGGTCAGGAAACGCTCATGCAAAGAGAGTATTTACTTGTCACCCTGAGGTCGCCTGAAGCAACCGAAGGGTCTCTAGATTCTTCGCTTCGCTCAGAATGACAACTAGGTTTGGTAAACATCCTCATTCAAACACTCCTGCCACTAGCAATTCATCATACTCTTCTTGGGATATGCCTAGGACCTGGGTATAGACGTACTCATTGTGCTCACCCAGGCATGGGCCTGCCCAGCGCACCTCATAAGGAGTCTTTGATAGTATGAAGGCTTGACCATCATGAGCCATAGGTCCTATTTCAGAATGGTTCTTCAGCCAAAAGTAATGTCGATGCTTTAGCTGAGGGTCATTATGTAGGTCTTCATTAGTCATAACCACCCCGGCACTGATTCCGGCAGCCTGCATCAAGGTCATTACCTCCTCAGCCGTGAAGTTGATGGTCCACTCTCCAACCAACTTATTTAGCTCATCCTCGTTCTCAAGCCGCCCCGACAAAGTGGAGAACTTAGGGTCTCTTGTCCAGTCAGGGTCGCCAATAACCTTGCAGAAGGCCTGCCATTCCTGGTCAGTGGATACAGCGATGGCACACCATCTGTCATCGCCCCGGCAGGGATAAGCTCCATGCGGAGCAGCGCAAGTAGACCGATTGCCCATTCTATCAGCCACCCGCCCATTGACCCCGTAATCCAGAAGGAGCGGGGCTATAAACTGCACACCTATTTCAAATTGAGAGAAATCCAAGAACTGTCCCTTGCCTGTCCTGTTTCGATAGTCAAGAGCTGCAATAAGGGTAGCAGCGATGTAACGGGGAGCAATAAAATCGGTGTATGCCAGCCATATCTCCGAAGGGTAGCGATCAGGCCAACCGGTAAGATGGGTGATGCCCGTTAGAGCAGAGAGCTGCAATCCATAGCCGGGATGCCTACTATGAGGTCCCGTATATCCCTGCATGCACGAGGTGAACATGATGATATCCGGCTTGATTTTCCTAACATCCTCATAGCCTATGCCCCATCGCTCTAGCGTTCCTGCAGGCATATTGTTGGAGATAATGTCAGCCCAGCTCACCAATCTTCTGGCCACCTCCATAGCCCGCGGGTGACGCATGTTAAGTGTTATCCCGTACTTGCTGCTATTATAATCTGGCATCCAAGCCGACGCATTAGCTCCTGCCACGCCAGCCTTAAAGGGCGGGCCAACCCTGCAGATCTCCAGCTTGGTAGCCGATTCAACATGAATAACTGTGGCACCATGGTCTGCCAGCAGTTTGGTTGCCAAGGTACCTACTGCGCCGACAGTGAAATCAGCCACTTTAACATCTTCAAAGGCGTGCTTTCTCATTGCTACCTCCTGATGTCTCACGCAAAACTCAGATAACTTGAGCTTCTCTTAAGCGAACCAGCTCTTCCCTGGAAAGGCCCAGTTCACCTATATAGACGTCCTCGTTGTGCTCACCGATGAGCGGGGCACGACGCCATACTCGCCATGGGGTCTCCGACGCTTTAACGAAAGCGCCGGGATAAGTAAGCGTCTCACCCAATTCGGGATGTTCTACCTCCACCCAGAAATCTCTAGCCTTGAGCTGGGGATTTTCCCCTATATCCTTGGCAGTATTCACCGGGTAAATCATGATCCGCCTCTTAACCCCCTCCTCCAAGACCTCAGCTTTGGTGTGCCTGGGTAAAAAGCGATCGATGGCTTCTGACATGCGATCATACAGGGCTATATACTCTGCATCCGCCCAGCCGAACTTTGCCCAGTCAATTCCCCGTAGCGAATCCGGCAGCATTCCTTCTTCATCCATCCACTGACCAATCCTTTCGTTGGTCTCCGACCCTATTGCTCCTCCCATCAGCATGAAGCACACAAAGCCGTCCTTACATCTCCTCTGCGACACCTGAACGGTACCTGTTTCTGGCCTGAGGAAGCCAGGCCCTCCCCGGTGAACAATGCACCTGTTCACATCCCAGTAAATCTGGATATTGTCTGTAACTATGATCATGCTGTCGCGTATGGAGACATCAACATGCTGCCCCTCCCCAGTCTTTTGGCGATAGTAATGGGCTGTCATGGACCCCACTGCACCCTCTACACCAGCATGAAGATATGCCTGAGGAAAGCTAATCCGCACCGGCGGTCGATCTGGATCGCCAATTATGTACATCAGGCCGCTCATAGCCATTGCGGCGATGTCAGAAGGCTTGTGGTCCTTGTACGGCCCCGTCTGCCCAAAAGGAGTAATGGAGGTGACTATAATCCTGGGATTGATTTGGCTAAGCACTGGGTAGCCTAAACCCAGCTCACCCATATACCCAGGCTTGAAGGACTCCACCACGAAATCGGCAGTCCCAACCAACCTTTTGAAGAGCTGCTGCCCATCGGCCGTCTCGATATCTAAGGTTATGCCTCTCTTATTCATATTAAAGGCAAACCAGTAAAGACTCTTCTCTGGATGAGGTATGTCATGCCAAAAGGGGCCAATCCTACGCGCTGGGTCACCTCCAGGCTTCTCAATCTTGATGACATCAGCACCAAGATCGCCCAGGACCTTCCCACATAAGAAGCCTTTCTCATCAGTTAGATCCAAAACTCGAAAAGGGCCTAGCAAAGAATTGACTTCCTCACGTTTAGTCATAAGTCACCTCCTTGAGATGGTTGAGGCTGTTTAATTTTCATTTTCCGCTCAATTTTGGGCATTTTAATAGCCCTTCACCCCAAATTTTTGTGGTTGCCTGATTTATCAGGCAAGGTAGCCCCCCGATATATCGGGGGGCTACTACATTTTTAAACAGCCTCGTGGTTCCATCTCTTTGTTTCAGCATTGGTAAGGGTTTGGGCTGCTTCCAACAACCCCTCCAATGCCTTGGGCTCTAGCTTTGTTTGCACCTCTCTTACCCCTTTCCATAGTGGGCCTTCCAATGCTTGCTTTACT
>CAYWDP010000101.1:0-6877 GCA_964457045.1 uncultured Dehalococcoidia bacterium | reverse complement strand
GTGGTCTCCCTCAATTCGGGAGGGGACAAGCCCCTCCCCTACAGGGTGCTTTTTGGGCGACCTGACCAGATTCCTAAACAGTCTCATGATGCAACGTTTGACAAGGTAGCCCACAAATGATACAAATATACGGGGAGTTATGGAACCAATGCCTGCTACTCTTAGTGGAGAGAGGGTAAGGTCAATGAAGCGCCGCAAATGAGTCGCGCTGGGACAAAGAGCGTGGCTCTTTATTCAAACTGGTACAGATGATAAAGGATATCACTGTAGTTGCTGGTTCACACCAAAGGGAGGTGGTGCCATACATCCGCCCTGAAATATTGGGCTTAGCGCTGGATAGCTCCATCGCTGCTTTTGTTTTTGAGGAATTTCAGACTAGAGGTGGCTCTTCACCTCTAGTCTGATTTTTTTGGGGCGTTTTAGCAAGGAAATAGCCGAAATATCAGCCCCAAGAAGGAGGTTAGAAGATATTGGAGAAAAAGGTTGATTATTGTCCGATGTGGGAAAAGTTAGGAATGGACATTGAAGCTCATCAACAGCTAATGAATGCCCTCCCATCGATGTTTCAGGAGGCTATTCTTGATCAGCCGAACCGACCTCGAGGCATGGATTACTTTGATCTGGCAATGATGGAAATCCACGGAGCCCGCATCCAGGAAATCATGAACCATAAAGAGGCCGGCGGAAAAGTAATAGGCACTTTCTGCCTCTACGTACCAGAGGAGGTCGTTCTAGCTGCTGGTGGAATTATGGTGGGACTCTGCGGCGGGGCAGAGGTGGGAATCGCCGAAGCAGAGGTATTGCTTCCCAGAAATCTCTGCCCCCTCATTAAGTCTTCCTTGGGCTTCAAGTTATCCAAAATGTGTCCCTATTTTCAATCGGCCGACCTAGTGGTAGGGGAGACTACCTGTGATGGGAAGAAGAAGATGTATGAAATCTTGCAAGACATTGCTCCTGTGTATGTGATGGAGCTTCCTCAAACGAAATCCCCTCCGGCTAAGGAACTCTGGTTTGAAGAGGTTAAGAGATTTAAAGTCGAGGTGGAGAAGCTCACCGGTAACCAGATTGACGAAAAGAGCCTCGGTGAAACTATCAAATTCACCAACCAGAGGAGAAAGATTCTGCAAAGACTAAATGAGACTCGTAAGGCAAATCCTGCCCCTATCAGCGGCAGAGATGCCTTGCTTGTCTCCATGATCGCTTTCTTTGATGACTACAACAGATTTAGTGAGAAGGCTTCAGCCCTCTGTGAGGAACTAGAGACGAGAGTAGCCCGACGAGAGGGTGTGGCTGATCCATCTACCCCGAGGCTGATGATTTCAGGAACACCTATGGCTGCTCCCAATTGGAAGCTACCTCACCTCATTGAGACCAGCGGGGGAGTAGTGGTTTGTGAAGAAGCCTGCACTGGGCAGAGATTATTCCGAGAGCTAGTCGATGAATCCAACAGCAGCGTTGAGGCGCAATTACGAGCCATAAGCCAGAGGTCTCTAAAACACGACTGCGCCTGCTTCACTCCCAACGACGATAGAATCGAGAATGTCGTCAAGCTAGCCAAGGAATACAATGTCAACGGGGTTGTTTACGGCGTCTTGCAAAACTGCCAGACCTACAGTGTGGAGTTTTATCGAGTAGAACAGGCCCTGAAGAGAATAAATGTCCCTACATATAAAGCGGAGTATGACTATGGTATAGGGGATGTGGGGCAGCTCAAGACCAGGATAGAAGCATTCATTGAGATGATTTCGAGGTAACATGATCTATCTGGACAATGCGGCTACCTCCTGGCCTAAACCGGAAGCGGTTTACCAGGCTATGGACAACTTCATGCGCCATATAGGTGCCAGTCCGGGGCGCTCTGGACACGGCCTTTCTATCGAGGCAGGACGCATTACCTACGAAACACGCGAGGCATTAGCCCAGCTCTTCAGTATAGATGACCCAATGCAGATTATTTTCACCTCCAATGCCACTGAAGCCTTAAACTTAGCTCTGAGGGGCATCTTGCATTCCGGAGACCATGTGGTCACCAGCAGTATGGAACATAACTCAGTAATGCGCCCCTTGCGTGCCATGGAGAGAAAGGGGGTGGAGATAACCGTGGTGAATTGCCCTCCTGAAGGTTTTCTCAACCCCCAGGATGTAGAGCGAGCTATCAAGCCAAATACCAAGCTTATCACCCTGAATCATGCCTCTAATGTGGTGGGCACTATTCTGCCTATAGCCGAAGTGGGCCAGATTGCCCACCACCATGATGTACCTTTTATGGTGGATGCAGCCCAGACAGTAGGGTGCTACCCTATTGATGTAAAGGCGACGAACATCGATCTACTGGCCTTTTCAGGCCATAAAGGGCTCTACGGTCCACAAGGAATAGGAGGTCTCTATCTCCGCAAAGGGATGGAGCAAAGAGTTGAGCCTCTTACATATGGCGGCACAGGCAGTCATTCTGAATATGAATACCAACCAGATTTCCTGCCTGATAAATATGAGAGCGGGACACCTAATACGGTAGGCTTAGCCGGATTAGGTTCTGGGACGCGCTTCGTTCTATCCCAGGGCGTGAGCAGCATGCAAAGAAAGGAAGAAACACTGACACAGCTTCTTCTCGATGGACTGAAAGCCATCCCTGGTGTTACTGTCTACGGGGGCAGCGATACTCGAAGGCAGGTGGCAGTTATCTCCTTCAATATCACTGGGCTTACCCCTTCAGAAGCAGCTATGCAATTAGAGGAGGGGTATCAAATTATGTGCCGTGCTGGACTGCATTGTTCCCCCGCTGCCCACAAAACAATGGGAACCTTCCCTCAGGGCACAGTCAGGCTAAGTCCAGGACACTTCACTTCTCACCAGGATATTGAGATCACTATAGAGGCAGTGCAGAAAATCGCCACTGGGAATCGGAGGTGGTAAAATGTCGACAACTATTGATGCCCGTGGACTGGCTTGTCCCCATCCTGTAGTTTTAACTAAAAAGGCACTGGAAGAGGCAGATGAGGTGACTACCATTGTAGACAATGAGACAGCTAAAGAAAATGTCTCCCGGCTGGCAGTGAGCCAGGGATGCCAGGTGTCCATTGAGGAGAAGGAGGAAGGTATATATCTACACCTGACCAAAACAGCAACCGGGATGGAGGAGTCTCTGGTCACTCCGGTCTCCGGTTCAACACTACTCCTCATCGCCTCCGATACTCTAGGTCGGGGAGATGAAGAGCTGGGGGACATTCTCATGCGCAGCTTTATCCATACCCTAGGCGAAGTGACGCCCAAACCAAACAGGATTATCTTTATCAATAGTGGCGTTAAACTGGTGACTAAGGGGTCTGAAGTAATAGATGACCTTCATGCCCTGAAGAACCAAGGGATCGAGATACTGGCTTGTGGCACTTGCCTGGGATACTATAACCTGAAAGAGGCTGTAGAGGTAGGGCAGATCTCAAATATGTATGATATTACCTCAGCATTACTGCAAGCAGGGAAAATCATTGCTATCTAAGGAGGGGCTCGACTGATAGAAACTATGCAGCACAGCGTAGTGCTCTTCTATTCAACCAGCGGCGCTCTACACGCTGAAAAGCTGCTGAAAAAGGAAGGCATTACCACTAAACTAATCCCCGTGCCTCGCCACCTCAGCTCAGACTGTGGCATCTGCCTTCGCTTTGAACACTCAGAGGAGACACGAGTTAGAGTAACTTTAGAGAAAGGACAGGTAGAGATCCAAGGGATTTACCCAGTTTGACGTATATGTGGTGCCATAGATACTTGCGTATAGGAAAGGATACAGGCAAATTCTAAATGCTAATTTCTAAACTCTACTGTTTAGATATTAGGATTTCACAAAGGGGTTGTTTAGGATTTAATCTTTGCTTGGAGTATGAGCAACTATTTAAGATGCTACATGTAGCGTGCTAGATTGGACGATATAGGAGGAGTAGATGGTTAAGGAGCCGAATCCTCGACTTACTGAGACTGTCCGGGGAGCAGGTTGAGCTTCTAAGATAGGTCCAGGGGACCTGGACAAAGCATTATGTGGTCTGCCCTTAATTCACGACCCCAATCTGTTGATAGGTCTGGAAAGGGCTGATGACGCTGGCGTGTATAAGCTTAGTGAAGAGTTGGCTATTATACAGACCATCGATTTCTTCACGCCCATTGTTGATGACCCCCATGCTTTTGGGCAGATTGCAGCGGCTAATGCCCTGAGCGACGTCTATGCCATGGGGGGCAAGCCTCTTACCGCCATGAATGTGGTCTGCTTTCCCAGCAAGACTATGGACATATCTATACTAAAGGATATTCTCCAGGGCGGGCTAGAGAAGATGCGGGAGGCTGGTGTAATTCTGGTCGGTGGGCACAGTATTGACGATGAGGAGCTGAAATATGGACTCTCGGTCACTGGCACCATCCACCCCAAAAGAATAGTAACCAGAGCGGGGGCTAAAGCAGGAGATAAGCTGATCTTAACCAAGCCCTTGGGTACAGGGATTATAAATACTGCCCTTAAGGGTGGGTTAGCAGGCGAGGAGACCATGGCTAAGGTCACCAAATATATGGTCACCCTAAACAAAAAAGCTTCGGAATTGATGCAAGAAATAGGTGTCAATGCCTGCACTGACATAACTGGTTTCGGTCTTCTTGGTCACGCTTGCGAGATGGCTCAGAATAGCGAGATAGGCATGAAGATTTATGCCGCTTCAATTCCCATCTTCGCTGAGGCTATAGAGTTTGCCAAGACGGGGTTAGTCCCCGGGGGTACACAGCGCAATAGAGAATTTCGTGCCCACATGGTAGAGCTGGTTAGTGAACTTCCCGATTACATGTTGGATATCCTCTTTGACCCGCAGACCTCCGGGGGTCTATTGATTTCAGCCAGTGCTGCCAAAGCAAGGTTGTTGCTAGCTAGATTGCATGAAGCTGAAGTGATGGAGGCAACTATTATTGGAGAGGTAATAAAGCAACCTAAGGAGAGGATCATTATAGAATAAACTATGTTTGTTCTTGGCACTGCAGGTCATGTAGACCATGGTAAATCAGTCCTAATTCATGCCTTAACTGGCATTGACCCTGATCGCCTGCCGGAAGAGAAAGAGCGTGAAATGACCATCGACCTTGGCTTTGCCTGGCTCAAACTGCCCAGTGGTCGAGAGGTCAGCATCGTTGATGTCCCCGGGCATGAGCGGTTCATCAAGAATATGCTGGCCGGGGTAGGAGGCATCGACCTAGCTCTGCTGGTGATCGCTGCTGATGAAGGGGTGATGCCTCAAACCAGGGAACACCTGGCCATCCTTGACCTGCTTCGATTAGAAAGGGGGGTGGTGGTTATCACTAAGAAAGACCTGGTGGACGAGGAATGGCTAGAGCTTGTCCTGATGGAGGTTAAGGATACTATAAAGGGCACTACTTTAGCTCAAGCCCCTGTTATGGCTGTCTCGGCGATAACAGGGGAAGGTTTACCCGACCTTGTTACCACCATTGACCATCTGTTAGATTTCACCCCACCCAAAAGGGACATCGGCAGACCAAGGCTTCCCATTGACCGCGTGTTCACTATTGCCGGCTTTGGCACAGTGGTAACCGGAACCCTTATTGATGGGCAGCTTTCAGCGGGACAGGAGGTGGAAATAGTTCCACCCCGCCTGAAGGCACGTCTGCGAGGGTTACAAACCCATAAAAGAAAGCTAGAAGTTGCCCTGCCAGGCAGCAGGGTAGCAGCTAACCTGTCTGGCATAGCGACCACTGAGCTAGAGCGCGGAGATGTACTGACCAACCCTGATTGGCTACGTCCTACCACAGCAGTGGATGTGAAGATTCAACTGCTGCCCAGCCTAACCCATCCACTCAGGCATAATACCGCTATCACTTTTCATAGTAACGCCGTGGAAGTAGCCGGAAGAACCCGATTGTTGGATAAGGAGAAGTTGGAACCTGGTGAGAGTGGTTGGGTCCAGCTAGCCCTTGCCCATCCAGTGGCTGTGGTCAAGGGCGATCTTTTCATCATCCGTTCCTCAAAAGAAACTCTGGGGGGTGGTGAAATTGTTGATGCTTATCCAAGACGTCATCGCCGCTTTCAAACCAGCACCATTAAGGGTTTGACAGCCAGGGAGAAGGGGACTCCTCAGGACATTCTACTGGCCATTCTCGAAGCAAAGGAACCCCTGGAGATGGGGGAATTATTGACCCGTTCCAGCCTGTCCCTGCCGGAAGCAAAGGAGGCAGTGAAATCCCTAGCCTCGGAGAGCCAGCTAATAATGCTGGACGACAAGGGACCCCATACCCTCCTCTTTTCAGCTAAAGGTTGGGGGCGCTTAGTAGAGAGGCTGGAGCAGATAGCCGAGGACTACCACCGCAGATTTCCCCTGCGCCGTGGTATACCTAGAGAGGAACTAAGGAGCAGGTTGAAGATTCCGGCTCACTCTTTCCCCGGTGCCCTACAGCAGTTTGTGCAAAAGGGTATTTTGGTAGAGGAGGGTAAGTTGGTGCGCCTCCCTTCCCATCATGTCCGGCTCAACAAAGAGCAAGAGGCAGCAGTGAGTACTTTTCTCAAATCTCTAACTCGGAGCCCCTATTCTCCCCCCAGTGAGATAAAGATTGACCCTGAACTGCTCAACTTCCTCATTGAGCAGCGCCAGGTGGTGAAGGTGGCTGAGCACGTAGTCTTTGCCGCCTCAGCCTATGATGAAATGGTAGGGCGTATTATGAGCTACATAAAATCACACGGTAAGATAACAGTGGCAGAAGTACGTGACCTTTTTCAGACCAGCCGCAAGTATGCCTTAGCCCTCATGGAATACCTGGACGAGCAAAAAATCACTCGCCGGGTTGGCGATGAACGGGTATTAAGGTAAACATCATCACACTCAGCACTTTGGAGTTTGTC
>CAYWDP010000100.1:5367-7009 GCA_964457045.1 uncultured Dehalococcoidia bacterium | reverse complement strand
TCACTGAGAAAGAATGGAAAGAGACCTGGTCAACCTACGAGTCTCAAGCGGCAGTTAAAGGCACCTTCGGTGGAGTATTGAAGAGGCTGGGGGTAGCACCAGAGGACGGTTGGAAGGTAATCGCTTCTTCTTACAAGCCCTCGGTGGAGGAGATGTTAAAAGAGATGGATGAAATAGGGGTGGAGAAGGTGTTCATGGATCAACAAATGATATGGTCAAGGCATGAACACAGGCTGGCCACCGGCTTCACCGTGGAACGAATCGCTAGAATAATGAAAAAAGCTAAGGGAAGGGTGATTGGTGGCGCTGGCTATAATCCTTTCCGCATTGAGGAAAGCCTTAAGGATATAGAGAGGGCAGTCAAAAAATATGGCTTCAAATATGTCTGGTTTCACCCTACCAGTTTCGGTTGCGCCCCCAACGATAGGAAGTGTTATCCCCTCTATGCCAAATGCCTCGAACTGGGAATACCCGTTTCTCTTCAGGTGGGACACTCAGCGGAGCCCCTGCCCAGCGAAATAGGTCGTCCCATGTATGCCGACGAGGTTGCCATGGATTTCCCCAACCTCACTATGGTTCTCACCCATACCGGTTGGCCATGGATTGATGAGTGGATATCTATGATTTGGAGACATCCCAATGTCTACGGAAATATCGGTGCTTACTTCCCTTCTGGCCTTCATAAGGCTACAGTTGACTTTATGGATGGGCCGATAGGTCGAACTAAGGTCTTCTGGGCGACCAATGGCTTCGGATTGACCCGCTGCAAGAAAGAATTCTTGGACTTGCCCATAAGGGATGAAAATAAGACGAGAATTCTTCGAGAGAATGCAATCAGGGTTTTCAAGCTAGAGGGCTGAACTCTTTACATTACCTCAATTAACTCGAGCAGTACACCGTGAAATGACTGGGGGTGAGCAAAGGCAAACTTTACTCTCCCATAGTTAACTTGAAGGTGAAGCGGGGTTTCCTCTGTAAACTGAATGCCTTTCTCCCTTAACTGGGTCATGGTTTCCTCTATATTTGATACCTTTAGAGCAATGTGGTGTAACCCTTCACCGTGTGTTTCAATAAATTTAGCTATCGGTCCTTCTGAGGCGGTCGGCTCTATCAGCTCAAAGTAGACATCCCCCAAGCGACAGAGATTGAATCTCATTTTGTAGGTTTCGTATATCTCCATCTCTCCCGCTGTTAATCCCAAAACCTCTGTAAAGAGCTTGATGGCTTTGTCCAGATCCCTTACTGCTATGCCAACTTCCAGCACCCTTTCTATTCCCACGCTATTACCTCACCGGTCTGAACTTAGGCAGTGAAATTTCCTCGGTGACATCTTCGAAGACTACCTCTACTGGCATCCCAGCCCTTATGTCTTCAATTTTGCAATCAACCATATTGCTCGGTATGCGGACATTGGCTTGCTCATCTAATTCCACTAAGACCACCGCATAGGGAACCTCATCCACAAAGTCTGGATGGGTAGCATAGTGGACCACAAACCAGGAATAGACCTTCCCCCTTCCACTGACCTTAGCCCACTCCCCATTCATAGAGTTGCACCCAGGGCACATAGGCATAGGTGGGAAGCGATAGGTGCCACAATCCTTACATCTTTGAATCAATAGCTCATGCCGCTTACACCCCT
>CAYWDP010000100.1:0-5267 GCA_964457045.1 uncultured Dehalococcoidia bacterium | reverse complement strand
TCCTCTAATTGAACCAGTACAGCGATGCTCATCTCATCATAAAGCTCAGCCAGGTCGATATCTTTTGGGGTGACGCCAGCCATCCCGTAAAGCTGCGGTGAGATATATTTGCCATATAGTTCGGTATGACTGCCTCTGAGCCAACCGAAGGTGCTCATGCCGTAAGGGGTAGGATCGGGACCACTTCCAATAGCAGCGCCCATGATATAAACAGGGCGATGCTTTAGCTTTCTGGCTCTCTCCGCTGAGGTAACCACCACAGCACATCCACCATCAGTCTCCAGGCAGATGTCCAGCAAGCGAAAAGGCTCGGCAATCATCCTGGAATTAAAGTAGTCTTCAATGGTTATCGGGGTGCGCATCATTGCCCTTTCGTTCATAGAAGCATGCTTCCGCTGGGTTACCGCCACTATCCCCAATTGCCGTGGGGTTGTCCCATATTCAATCATGTGCCTTCTGGCAAGGTGGGTAAAAGCGTGAACAAAACTGGTCCATCCATAGGGGACGAGGAACTGTGCCTCCCCTGTGGTGGGGGGTCTTTCCCCCTTCCCCCCCAAGCGCCTCCCAGAGCAACCATTGAGAGTTCGAAAGCAGACCACATAATGAGCCATCCCGGTGACCACCGCCATGGCGGCATTTATTATTATCTGGCAACCTGCCGGACCACCTCCCCAGTACTCCAGGTGATATCCTATGTTTGGCAGACCAAGGCAGGTGGCTACCTCCTGTGGCATCACCGAGTCACTCATATTGTGTGTCACTACGCCATCAATTTCTTTAACTCTTAGTCCAGCGTCATCTATTGCCTTTTTACAGGCCTCTACGGCCAGGCTGAGCACGCTTACCCCGGAATTTTTGGAAAACTTAGTCCAGCCAATACCTACAATGGCAGCCTTGTCCTTTAAGGTATCCACTTGCCAAAGCCTCCCTACAAATGTTTGGTGCTTCGAGGAGAGAAACCTTCCTCTTCAAGCCTATCCAGCCACTCCGCTGACCTTACCTCCCGCTCCAAAAGATACCTAATATACCGCCGCATCAGTTGCTTTAGCTCTAAGGAAAGCTCAGGGGTTACCCGCAGTCGGTCAACACTGGCATAGCCACTACGCTGCAAAAAGCGCAGCACCTTTAAAGCACTGAGGGAGAGAGGGTAAACGACCGGCTCCTGGTTACGGCAACGAGGACAAATCACCCCCCCACCACTGGGAGTAAAGAAATTAGTGTCGGGTTTGAGAGGGGAGCGGCAACTTACACACTGTTGAAGCTGAGGTTGATAGCCAAGGCAGGCAAAGAAGCGTAGCTCAAAGCAGCGGAGAACAAGCTCCCCATGGCGAGCTCGACACAACCAACGCAAGGTATCAACCAACAACCTAAAGAGGGGATGGTTTTCCTCCCCCTCAGCAGTAAATCGGTCAACCAATTCGACAATATAGAGAGCTGAGGAGGTGCGCCACAAGTCATCACGCAGGGGGAGAAAGCTTTCAATAGTTTGACTTTGAGTAACAATATCCAGGTTTTGAGATTGAACCAACGACATCTCGCTATGAGTAAGTAGTTCAACATGCCCACCTAGTCTACTTTTGGGGCGCCGCACTCCTTTGGCCACTGCTCTAAGCTTACCTAGATAAGGGGTATAAAGAGTGAGGATACTATCTGCTTCACCTAGCTCAGCTTTTCGAAGGACAACCGCTTCAGTGTTGTAGAGCCGTGGCGTGGTCATAGCGGTTAAAAGTATTCTCTCAATTCTTGGCAAATATCCTCAGGTGGTGTCAGGCTGAAAGGCCTTTCAAGTAATAGCTGAAAAGCTGAGACGTCGCTATTATCTACCATAGCGCCAGTAGTGCGAGGCACAATCCTGGCATGGGTCCAAAAATAATCCTCACCTCTTATCCCAGAGTAAATGCAGAGATTGAAGCTGTACAAGTCTTGATCGCTTATATAGCGGAAGACCCTCTTCAGTCCTTGGGAGAAATGTTGTAAATCTTGCTGAGAAAGGTCAAGGAGAGAACTCTTCCCTTGAAATATAGCTATCACATCTATACCTCGGGGCACTTTGGGAGCAAAACTGAAAAGCCAGTGAACATCGCCAATAGTCCCAATATACCTCTCTCCCAGTTCAATTTCCTTAGCTATGAGGTCTGACCAGAAATTTGTCCCATTCGATTGGTAGTATCGCTGTGATGCTTCCAGTAACTCCCTCAATGAATTGTCAGGAGCATAGTCAGCTATAGGCTGGAGATGAGGATGGATCTGGCTCCCTCCTGATGGGGGCATGTAGTTCCAGAGGATAGAGTGATAATTGGCGCGGGGGTCATATTCAGAAACCCTCCGGAGGTAAATCTGACAAATTGAGAATCCATTAGTCAATACCCCTTCTGTAAAGTCTGGTAAACCTATAAAATGTTGACTTGATAGGACAGTAACGGCGCCATAAGGTGCCAGGGGCAAAGCTTGAGCAAAGACACAGGACTCACCCAGACGAATCTTACCCTCTGGAATGAAGTCTGGGGGAAATCTCATAGCAAGCTTATCAATGGCTGGTGGACAGAAGGGACATCCCACAGCTAGAGACCTCTCAATCAGCTTAGATAAATCAGGTTTGCTTACTTGTCTTCTAAACGGGGCTATACATACGATGGAGGTCTGCCGAGTTAAAGGATCGACCCTGCGTTCGAAGGGAAGCAAATTTTCCCGGAAATCCCTGGTTGAATCTAAGATGCGGAAACAAAGCATTTCCTTCTCGAATTCGATAGCCATAAAGTGCCTCCCAAAACTCGGGAATCTAGATCTCTTGCCTTCCCTCAAGGGCACGGGTTAAGGTGACCTCATCAGCGTATTCCAGGTCGCTGCCGAAGGGAAGTCCCCTAGCCAGGCGGGTAATTTTCATCCCCAGGGGAGCTATCAAGCGATGAAGGTACATTGCAGTAGCTTCCCCCTCCAGGTTGGGATTAGTGGCTAAAATAATCTCCTGAGTTGAACCGCCCTGAAGACGGGCTAGAAGCTCCTTTATCCTCAGCTCCTCAGGCCCCACCCCTTCCATGGGGGAGAGCACACCATGAAGGACATGATACAAACCGTCATATCCCCGAGTGCGCTCTAAAGCTAATATGTCCAAGGGCTCCTCCACAACGCAGATTTTGGTATGGTCACGCTCTTTATCCTGGCAGATAGGGCAGGGGTCGGTTTCGGTGATGTTCTGGCATTGGGAGCAAAAGATGATCTTCTCTTTTACTGCAAGGATGGCTTCAGCCAGAGCCCTAGCCTCCTCTTCAGAGGTGCGCAATAAGAAATAGGCCAACCGCTGAGCACTCTTTGGCCCAATGCCAGGCAGCTTATGTAGCTCCTCAATTAAGCGAGCCACTGGCTGTGCGGTGGGGACGAACTCAATGCCCAAAGCCAAACCTTTCTTTTCTTTGTGTCGCTAATCACGGGATATATAACCTACATTAGTCCTGGGATCTTCAAGCCTCCAGTCAGTGCCCCAAGGCGATCCTGAGCCAGCTCCTGGGACTTCTTGATGGCTTCGTTTACTGCTGCCAGCACCAGGTCTTCCAAGAGACCTATATCTTGTAGGTCAACTGCCTCAGGGGAAATCTTCACCGATTTAACCCTTTGGTGTCCGTCAATAACAACAGTTACTGCCCCTCCGCCAGCACTCGCCTCCACCTGGGCATTGCCCAGCTCTTCTTGGGCTTTGGCTAGTTTTGCCTGTAGCTCCTTTGCTTGGCGCATAAGGTGTTTATTCATTTCTCTCCTCTCGCCAGAGTCGAGTCTTCGACCACACTAGTGATCCTGCCACCCATTTCCAGCGCTGCCCTAACTAGATGCCCCTCCATGGCTTTTTGCTTGGCTCTTGGTCTAAGGACACAGCGCACTTTGCTGGGAGTGCCAAACTTTTCACTCAGCTTCTTCTCTATCAGATGGCGATATTTAGGGTCCTCAATCTTCTCCTTATGGAAGGAATAATAGAAAGCTAACACCAGTGTATCTTCTTCAACAGCCACTGGCTCACAAGCGCTCCTTAAGAAGGCGTCCAGGTTACCACTGGAACCCATACCCCGTAAGGTCTCCACAAAATCACCCCACTGGGCACGGATATGTTCAACCTCAGGGCTGATTTCTAAGGTAGACGGTTCCTGGTTTGGCTCAGCTTTATAAAGGGGTGTAGCCGACCTAACTGAAACAGCCTTCTCCTCAGGAGGTTTTTCCTTTTCTTCAGGTAGAATACACTCCACCAGCGCTAGTTCCAAGGGCAAGGAGGAATAATCTTTGAAACGGAAGTCAATCTGCCCAAAAAGCTTGAGGGCCTTGAGGATGTCTTCCATCGATACCTTACTGGTCAACTCCTTTACTTGGGCTAAATCCTCCGTGGCAAGGTCAAGTGATGCCTCTGAGCCAGATTTGGTCAACAACATATTTCTCAGGTGTTCAACTAACCCCCGATTGAATTGCCCAAGATCGAGGCCGTCATTGACAAGGCTGCTTATAGTTGCCAGCCCAGCGGCAATATCCTTGTTGGCAATGTGCCCCGCCAACTCCTTAACTCGAAAGTCAGTGGTAACGCCCAGCATCTCCTCGACTTGGTGAACCTCAATCTGGTTGCCATAGTAGATAACCAATTGCTGTAGCAAGTTCTCAGCATCACGAAGGCTACCGGAGACACTTCTGGCGATGAGCCTTAAACCTTGGGGCTCAATAGAGATGCCTTCCTTTTGGCAGATATATGTCAGCTTAGAGACCACCGCATTATGGGAGAGCCTATGGAAATCGAACCTCTGGCAGCGGGAAAGGAGGGTAGGCAATAGCTTATGCGGCTCAGTGGTAGCTAGGATAAAGATGGCATGAGGTGGGGGCTCCTCTAAGGTCTTAAGTAAAGCGTTAGAGGCTGGCTCGGTGAGCATATGGACTTCGTCAATGATATACACCTTATATCGAGCGATGTTGGGGGCATAGTTGACCCTCTCCCGGAGTTCTCGAATCTCATCAATTCCCCGGTTACTGGCGGCATCGATCTCTATCATGTCCAGGGCTCTACCCTGGGTGATAGCCTGACATATTTCGCAGGCATTGCATGGCTCCCCCCTGCCGTTACTAAGGCAATTTACCGCCTTAGCCAAAATGCGTCCAGTGCTTGTCTTCCCCGTACCCCGGGGACCACAGAAGAGATAAGCATGAGCCACCCGCCCGCTCTCCAGGGCATTACGCAGGATTTGGGTCACATGCTCCTGCCCCACTACCTCAGCCAGTGTTTGGGGACGCCACTTACGATA
>CAYWDP010000099.1:0-7049 GCA_964457045.1 uncultured Dehalococcoidia bacterium | reverse complement strand
ACATATCAGAGTCTCCTTCCTCCGCAAGTAGTAGGACTTTTCGGACAGGCGCTACCAAAAGGCGACCCTAAAAGGTCACGCCACATTGAGGGTAAAGGCCAGAGGCAAGGTGGCTAATCAATCTCAAGGAAATCTGGCTTGATTTGGCTCTCAGCATGATATATACTCCTCAATAGATTTACCGGGAAGATGATGCTTGATGATGCTTTTGGAATAAGAGGTTAACTCAAGGGTAAATCATTGACTTTCTCAGCGTTTCTTATAAAATGCAAGTGGTGATTCTAGCTGGTGGGTTAGGCAGTCGATTGCGACCCCTTACCAACAGGGTGTCTAAATCGATGATTGAAATCCAAGGTAGGCCCTTCCTCGAGTATCAAATAGAGCTGTTGAAGCGCAATGAAATCAACGATATTGTGCTTTGTGTAGGATATTTAGCTGAGCAGATTAAGGACTACTTTAGAGACGGAAAGGAATTTGGGGTGAATATTCAATACAGCGAGGAAGATAAGGAGTTATTGGGCACCGCCGGAGCCTTGAGGAAAGCTGAGCCTTTACTTCAGGAGACTTTTTTTGTAATGGACGGAGACTCCTATCTATCTCTAGACTATGCAGAGGTTATGTCGTATTTTAAGGAAAGAGATAAGTTGGCTTTGTTGGTAGTATACAGGAACTATGATCGGTATGATCGAAGTAATGTAGTCATTGATGCTGAGATGGTCAAAGTGTATAACCGGGAGAAGCAAATGCCCGGCATGATTTACATCCACGCTGGACTGTCTATTGTAACTAAAGATGCTTTGACCTTGGTTCCTTTTGGCCAGCCAGTTTCTCAGGATGAGTTGTGGTCTAAGCTGATATCCCAGAATGAGCTATTAGCTTTCGAAACACACTGTCGATTTTATGAAGTTGGCTCATTTAGCGGTCTAGAGGAATTCAGGCAGCTCATGGGGCAGAAAGGAAACAACTAGTGATAGTAACTCGTGCTCCTTTGCGTATTCCGCTTGGTGGAGGAGGCACTGACTTTGCATCTTATTATTCCAGATACAGTGGCTTCCTCTTGAGCATGGCTATCAATAAGTATGTGTATGTTATGCTCAATCGGTCTCCGGTAGATAAACTAATTCGCCTAAAGTATTCTGATTTTGAGGTAGCTACTACACTTGATGAAATACGTCACACGGCCTTTAGGGAGACCTTGAAATTCGTAGGAATAGACAATAGTGTGGAGATTGCCACTATAGCTGATGCAGCTCCAGGTACCGGATTGGGTTCATCGGGTAGCTTTACGGTGGCACTCTTGTGTGCTCTTCATGCATTTAGGCAGGAGACAATCGACCCCTACGTCCTGGCAGAGGAAGCATATGAGATAGAAGCGATTAGAGCAGGCCTGCCCGTAGGTAAGCAGGATCAATACCTAGCTGCATTTGGCGGTTTAATCTGCCTTAATATTGGCAAATCTGGGAAAGTAACCCTGGATACTCCGAATGTAAACCCTGATACCATTGAAAGACTAGTATCTGATCTACTGCTATTCTACACTGGTATTCAGAGAAAAAGCTTCAGCATCCCGTTACAACAGGATAGAGATACTGAAAGCGGAGTTAAAGAGGTAGTTGAAAGCTTGCATACTACAAAGCAGATGGGGCTGGAGATTAAGGAAGCCTTAGAGAAGGGAAATTTAAAGTACTTTGGAGAGTTACTACATTACCACTGGGAAAATAAGAAGCTTCGTTCTCACGAGGTGTCTACTCCAGTAATTGACCGCTGGTATCAAATTGCCAGGGATAATGGGGCTCTAGGTGGTAAAGTAGTGGGATCAGGTGGAGGAGGTTTTCTTATGCTTTACTGCCCCGGCGATTCCAAGAATAAGGTGAAAGCGGCAATGGCTGAAGAAGGTTTGCTGGAAATGGAGTATGGTATTAGTTTTGATGGGGCGAAGGTGCTAGCCAATGTCTAATTTAGAGGGTGATGGAGAGAGCATGCATAGAGCTATATTTATGGATCGAGATGGTGTTATCAACGAGATAATTTACCATCAAGAGATGGGTATAATTGATACCCCTTTTACGGTAGAGCAGTTCTGCCTACTACCCCAGGTTGCTGAAGCCGTAAGCCTTATTAACCAGATGGGATTTAAAGCAGTTGTGGTTTCTAATCAGCCTGGTATTGCTAAGGGTCACTTTAGCCAGGAAACATTAGCCCATATTGATGCGAAGATGAAAGGTGAATTGGCTGCAGCAGGAGCTTTTCTTGATGCCATCTATTACTGCCTACACCACCCACAGGGTAGTAATGGAAACTACAGAATGGAGTGTGATTGTCGCAAGCCCAAGCCAGGCTTGCTTTTGCAAGCAGCTAGAGATGGTGACATTGATCTCACCAACTCTTTCATGATTGGCGATGGGTTAATCGATATCCAAGCTGGGCATAGCGCGGGATGTAAAACCATTTTGCTAGGGCGGGTGAAGTGTGACCTATGCCGTCTAATGCAGGATCAGGAAATTAACCCTGACTTGATCGCCCCAAATTTACTAGAAGCTGTTAAAAGGATTCAAGATGGAGAACTCTGATGGAAATCTTTATTGATACAGCTAACAGACGGGAGATCACTAGGTGGTTGGAGTATGGTGTGGTAGATGGGGTAACTACCAATCCCACTATTATGCTGAAAGATGGCGTTTCTGATATCGAGGCTGAGATCAAGGAAATCGCACTGTTAGTGGGCCAACGACCAGTCAGCGTAGAGGTGACCACTAATGACCTCGAAGAGATGCTATTACAAGCACAGACCTTTGCTGGATGGGCACCGAACATTATAATCAAAATCCCGATGACTAATGCTGACGGAGTCCCCTGCTTAGGTGTGATAAAAACCCTAGAAAGAAAGGGCATTGCGGTTAATGCCACAGTGGCCATGTCCTTTGGGCAGGTAATGCTAGCTACTAAGGCTGGTGCCACGTATGCCAGTATCTTCGCCGGACGCGTAGCTGATGAAGGACATGACCCTACTCCCTTGATCAGAGGTGCTGTGGAGTGGGTAGAGAAGTGGCACTATAAGACGAGAGTAATTGTAGGCAGTATCAGGGGAGTGATGGATATTCAAGCTGCGGCATTGGCAGGGGCTCACATTATTACTATCCCACCCCAGCTCCTATTGAAGATGATGGATCACAAGTACACTCGATCCACTGTACATGACTTCATTGAGGATGCGAAGAAGGTCATGGCTCAGAAAGGCTTATTCCAAGTTACGGGATCAAGAAAACCTTCCAAGACTTGATGACTTCCTGAGAAATAGGGGGGCCGGGCTCAACAGCAAAGGCAGCGAGTGGTGGAAGCAAACGAAGTAGTAAAGCAACTCCAAGAAAGTATTCACCTTAAGGAACATCTTCAGCATGAGGCAAAGACCTTAATAGCCATAGCTGAGCAACTGGTTGAAGCCTTCCGAAGGGGGAATAAGGTACTGTTATTTGGCAATGGTGGTAGTGCGGCGGATGCACAGCATATTGCTGCTGAATTGGCAGGTAGGTTGTATCTTGACCGTGACTCACTTCCTGCGATAGCCCTGACCACAAACACATCCTCACTAACAGCTATTGCCAACGATTACGGTTATGAAACTGTTTTCGTACACCAACTTCGTGGACTGGTAGCCAAGGGCGACGTAGCTATTGCTTTGAGCGCCGGGGGTAACTCACCCAATGTAGTCCTCGCCATAGAAGAAGCTAAACGCCGGGGGGCGGTCACGGTGGGTTTTACCGGGAAGCAAGGTGGCAAGCTGAAGGAAATCAGTGACTACGTGATTTACGTCCCTTCAAATGATACGCCTCGTATCCAGGAAGCGCACATCACCGCAGGGCACATCATTTGCTATCTCGTCGAAGAGGCTCTTTTTAGGAGTGGTCCCGCATAGAGAGTCGCTTGGCTTGATCCAGTCACTAGAGTTCTATGCCTCTCAGCTTGCTGAGGTGAACAGCTCGCTGGGGTTCCAAGGGGGCGCAGCATCCCCTTGGCCAAGGGCGGGGTCAATACCCCGCCAGCGGAGTGGGGCCCCCGCAAAATTGAAGATTTTGTGGGGTTTATTCTAGAAGGCAACGGGAGAACCGTAAAGTGGGGCAGCCATTGAAAGCACTGGTGTCGCTAACTACATACAATGAGAAGGAAAACATTGAAAGTCTTGTCAACGAAATCTTAAAAATAGATAATGTGCGGATTGTAATCGTAGACGATACTTCCCCTGATGGGACAGGCGAAATAGCCTGTAGGCTAGCCAGAGAAAACCCTAATAGGATTCATGTAATTCAGCGCCAGGAACGGGGCGCAGGAACAGCAAACATCGCTGCCTTCAAATATGCCTTAACCCAGGATGTTGATTATGTTATTAGAATGGATGCTGACTTCTCACATGATCCTAAATACATCCCCCAATTCCTGGAGAAGATTAGAGATTACGATGTAGTCATTGGTTCGCGATTGGTAAAGGGGGGCAAGTCAGTCAGAAACCCAATGAGAAAACTGATCAGTAATGTTGCCAATCTATATACTCGATTATTATTTGGATGGCACCTTAAGGATTGGTGTGGTGGATACAGGGGCTACAGTCGCGCCGCACTGGTTTCCTTAGATTTCGATAAATTCTACTCTACGGGGTACTCTATTGGTATGGAAACGCTTTACAGGCTAGTAAAGAAAGGTTTTAGCTATGTTGAAATGCCCATCGAATTTATAGATAAGAGAAAAGGCAAATCTAAGTTCTCGGCTAAGGAGATTGTCCAGTATATGATTACGGTGCTGCGGCTAAGATTCAAGCCCTAGGCGAGGCAGATCTTTCTCAGTATCTTAAAGACCAGGCTAACAATCGGTTCAAATACGGGCATTATCCATTTGATGAAATAGGCGGTCAGTACTCCCAGGATTGCCCCAACCACTACGTCCGAAGGCCAATAGACAGCGGCGTAGACTTTGGACAAGGGCATTAGGATGGCCGGGATAAGCATCAGTGCTCCTATTTTGCGGCTCTTTTGCCATAGGCTGGCAGCCGCAGCAAAGGTGACCGCCGATGTGTTGCTGGGAAAGGCAGGGTCGTGAATGGGATAGAAAATACGATTTACGGTATCCATGAGTTGAGGCATCACTTTGAAGGGAGCGTCGTGGTGATAGAGATTATTGGCCGCCAGAACAAAGCCACAGGCTGACCCCATGCTAACAGCGGCAACAATGATGGCCCGATGATAACTCTCCCGCTGCGCCATGTCCTCCCCTACAAACCATAAAGCTAACAAGATGAGGGAAATAATCGCTAGGATAAAATAATCATTAGCCAGCCAGATCATAATCCTGTCCAGTACGGGAGATTTACCCACTAGGCTATTGATCCATAAGAGTACTTTCTCATCTACGTGAGTCATTTAATCTCCCTTTTGACCTGAAGCTATGTTTGACTGCTTCGAAGTAGCTCATTTCTTTCAAGGCGTCTAACCCTTGGCTACTCCCTTTAGGCTGCCCCTTCACTAGGGCTTTAAGTAAAGAGGAAACAATCAAAGTAAAGACCAATGCTGCGAAGGCTGCCATGCAGAAGTAGAGGAATTGCTGCGCCCCCTCTAAGCCCGTTTGTCGCATCACCGTATCAATGCGGTTATCCCATGCAAAGAACCAGCCAAAGGAACCTCCTATTGCCAGAAAGGAGAAGAGATAGGCTAAAGCCTTCCTTTTAAAGAAAAGTAATCCTTTACGCTGAGTGCCAGTGGCTACCAGTTGCAATACTCCTACAGCGGCTATAAATACAAATATAAAGTATTGAAAAGAGGTTACTTTGTCCATGACCTAATCCTATGCCACCAGCTTGCTGCGGTAGGCAGGGGTGCACCAATCGAGGTATTTAGAACTCTTACCCCTTATTACATCAAAATAAAGCTGTTGTAACTTCTTGGTCACTTCACCAGCCTTTCCATTACCCACCTTACGGCGGTCAATCTCGATAACTGGGGTTACATGGGCTGCGGTGCCGGTAAGGAAGCATTCTTCAGCAATGTAAAGCTCGCTGCGATCAATAGATCTCTCAATAGTATCGACCCCCAGCTCGTTCTTGGCTAGCTTGATTACTGTATCTCGGGTAATGCCCATAAGGATATTGTCATAGGAGGGAGGGGTAACCAGGTTCCCTTGAAGAACAAGGAAGACGTTCTCCCCACTCCCCTCCGAGACATGCCCCTCCTGGGTGAGCAGGATGGCTTCGTCAAAGCCATTTTCCCAGGCTTCTGTCTTAGCTAGGGCGCTGTTCACATAAAGACCAGTGACCTTAGCCCGCGGAGGGATCATATTATCGTCGATGCGACGCCAAGTTGACACACAGCATCTGGCACCTTTTCCTATATCAAGATAGGGACCGAAAGGGGTAACGAAGATAAAGAAGTCATCCTCTAAATCGTGAAGCCTTACCCCTACAGTCTGGGAGCTTTTGTAAGCCACAGGGCGAACATAGATGTCTTCTTGGTAGCCATTCCTTTCCACCAATTCCACGGTGAGCTGGCACAGTTTATCTATGCTATAAGGGAGATTGATTTTAAGAATGCGGCAGCTTTTTTGTAGTCTTAGGTAGTGGTCTTTAATGCGAAAGAGGTATATCTGCCCCTCTTCACTATTCCAATTACCGCGGATGCCTTCGAAGCAAGCCGTGCCGTAGTGGAGGGCATGGGTCATAATACCTACCTTGGCTTCAGAAAGAGGCATGAATTGTTTGTTAAAAAAGGCAAAATCTGGCATATGAATTACTCCTTTCTAAGCTAACTAAGGCTGGCTAATTATAAGACATTGCCTTGTTGAGATACAAGCTTTTAAGACTGGGACTGTTTAGCCACCTTGCCTCTTGCCTTTACCCCCAATGTAGCGTGACCCTTTAGGGTCACCTTTTCGAAGCGCCTGTTTGAAAACCCCAGCCTTAATTTCGCGTCAAAAGTTTCTCTTTAGCAGGGTAGGCACAGAGACCCCAGCCTTTAGGCTGGGGAGCTTCACTAGCTCTAGCCTCCAAAGGTGACCTTTAGGTCGCTTGT
>CAYWDP010000098.1:0-7107 GCA_964457045.1 uncultured Dehalococcoidia bacterium | reverse complement strand
CGACCCCGAGGGGATTTGAACCCCTGATCTCCACCGTGACAGGGTGGCATGTTAGTCCGCTACACCACGGGGCCAAGTATCGATTAATCAGACCGAAAACTTCGTTTCTAAACGGGAGCCCTTCCTTACCAATCTAATAACCCGTTACAGATCTTCGAGCAACGGTCTTGATCAACCAAAGTTTATCTTTAAGAATCATCCTTGTCAAGGATTGAATTAAGGGGCTGGTAGGGATATACTAGTGCCGCAAGGGAGAGGAATGCGCATTGCCTTGGGCTGTGACCATAGGGGATTAAATCTTAAGCAGGCGATTATGAGCCTTATCACTGAGACAGAGCATAGCTACGAGGATTTTGGTGGCTATAATACCACCCCAGTAGACTATCCTGACATTGCCCAAAAGGTGGCGGAGGCAGTGGCTAAGAGGGAATTTGCCTGTGGCATTTTGACATGTAGCAGCGGCATCGGCATGAGTATAGCGGCAAACAAGGTGAAAGGAACGAGGGCAGCACTATGCCACGACCCCTTTACAGCTCGCCGTGCTCGGCAACATAACGATGCTAATGTGCTTTGCCTAGGGGCGGACGTGGTAGGGCAAGATTCGGTTAAAGAGATTGTGCAAACCTTCCTCGATACCGAGTTTGAAGGAGGAAGGCACACTCAACGCCTGGAGAAAATAAAGGCTCTGGAGGCTGATTGACAACCCAAGCATGCGTTGTTAATATGAGATAACCTTAAAAGGGGTTAAGAGGTGAGGATTTTAGATAGGATTAATCAACCAACTGAGTTAAAGGGCTTGTCTTCCAGTGAGTTAAGAAGGCTTGCTGATGAGATAAGGGAAGAACTAGTAAACTTTGTGTCAGTTAATGGGGGACACCTTGCCTCCAATCTAGGTGTGGTAGAACTGACTATCGCTTTGCACCGCGTTTTCAATAGTCCCAAAGATAAGATTATCTGGGATGTGGGGCATCAGTCCTATGTCCATAAGCTATTGACCGGGCGTAGGGAGCGTTTTTCTACCCTTCGCCAGTATGAGGGTCTATCAGGATTTCCCGACCGAGAGGAGAGCCCTCATGATGCCTTTGGGACAGGGCATGCCAGCACATCAATTTCAGCTGCCTTGGGTATGGCTATGGCACGTGACCTAGCCGGGGAAGACTATCAAATAGTGGCAGTTATCGGTGACGGTGCCTTAACCGGGGGGATGGCACTAGAGGGTTTAAATCAGGCAGGACAATCGGGCACCAAGCTTATCGTAGTGTTAAATGATAATGGCATGGCAATCTCTCCTAGTGTTGGTGCCTTGGCTAAAGTGCTCACCAGGCTGCGCCTCAGTGCGCGCTTACTCCGGGCAAGAAAGGGAATGGGAAGGATCATCACCAGGCTTCCCTTAGGCAGGCAGGTAGGCAAGCGAATCAAGATGGGCTTGAAGGGCTTGCTTCTACCGAGGATAACTTGGGAGGAGTTGGGGTTTACCTACCTGGGACCTGTTGATGGGCATAATATGGCTGACCTTGAGACAGCTTTCTACCAGGCACAGAGCTACAAGAATGGACCTATCTTCATTCACGTTGTCACTACCAAGGGTAAGGGTTACTACCCAGCAGAGAATGATGCTACTGGTTTCCATGGTGTATCAGCTAGCATGAGCGATAAACCCACATACAGTGAAATCTTGGGGCAAACTGTACTACGCATTGCTCGAGAGAATCCTAAAGTAGTGGTTATCACCGCTGCTATGCTTGAAGGCACTGGGCTAGCTGTGGTAGCCAAGGAATTCCCTCACCGCGTCTTTGACGTAGGTATCTGTGAACAGCATGCAGTTACCTTTGCTGCCGGTTTAGCTACTCAGGGCTTCATCCCTATTGTGGCTATTTATTCTACCTTCTTGCAGCGTGCTTTCGACCAGATAATTCACGATGTTTGTCTGCAGAGTCTACCTATTGTTTTTGTCATCGACCGCAGCGGGATTGTAGGTGATGATGGCAAGACTCATCAAGGTAGCTTTGACCTTTCCTATCTTGGCTGCATCCCCACCCTGGTGGTTTCTGCTCCCAAGGACGAAAATGAGCTGCAGCATCTAGTCTATACTGCCGTGAAGGCGAACCGCCCTATGGCCATACGCTACCCCAGGGGCTCAGGTCCCGGGGCGGCATTAGATGAAGTACTGCAAAAGCTCCCTATCGGCAAAGGAGAGCTACTTCGAGATGGAAAAGAGGTGGCCATCTTAGCCCTCGGCGCTATGGTATATCCCTCGCTGGAGGCAGCTCAGGAACTGAAAAAAGCGGGGTTGGATTGTATGGTGATTAATGCCCGCTTTGCTAAACCGCTGGACTCCGAGCTTATTTTAGATAGTGCTAAGAGGGTGAAGCGGCTGCTTACTGTAGAGGAAAACGCCCTTGCCGGTGGATTTGGCAGCGCGGTGATGCAGTTATTACAAAACTCCAACCTTCATGGTGTTCAGGTGAAATGCCTAGGCATCCCTGAGGTATTTATAGAGCACGGTCCCCAATCACTCCTTCGTTCCAACTATGACCTTGATGCCCCAGGAATAGCTCGACAAGTTTTGAATTCCTTCCCCGAGCTTTCCAGTCCTTTTAAGAAACATAGCTTAATAGCAAGCTCCTCTCCTTGAAGGTGTTCAGAAATCTACCACAGGTCTTCAGACTGCCCAAAGACATACCTGAAGGTCTGCGCTATGAAAATCTAGGGAGGAATACCCTGCAAGATGCCCAAAGCTGAAGAGGAGATCAAAATTAGACAGCTTTCTCCTTTGTAGGGGGTGTTTCTGATCTTCGGCTTCTTTGTTGCAGAAAAAGTAGATGCCTTTACCAAGTTCCTTCTATCGATATCAGGCTGAAATTGAGGCTGAGCTCAAGTCGGTTGTAGGTGAAAGGACCCTGCCCCTCTATGCTATGCTCCGTTATCATCTGGGATGGGTAGATGAGCAGGGTTTCCCCCAAGGAAACCAGACTGGTAAGCGGGTTCGTCCTACCCTGTGCCTCCTTGCCTGCGAGGCGGTGGGGGGTGACTGGCGTTCTGCCCTTCCAGCAGCAGCCGCCATTGAGCTGATACACAATTTCTCCCTTATCCATGATGATATACAAGACAAAAGCTGGAAACGACGAAATCGCCCAGCAGTATGGAAAGTATGGGGAGAGGCACAAGGAATAAACGCTGGCGATGCCATGTATGCTCTGGCACCACTTGCTTTGCTTAGACTGAGGGGGCGAGGCATACCCCAGAGGAAGATAATGCTAGCCTCACGCTTGCTAAACCAAGCCAGCCTAAAGGTCTGCGAGGGGCAGTATATGGATATCGACTATGAGAACCGCCTCGATATCAACATTGATAACTACCAGGAAACAATTAGTAGGAAAACGGTTCCCCTTTTTGAATGTGCCCTCCATCTCGGTGCTCTCTTGGGCACGGACAACCATAAAATAGTTTCGCAGCTTCGCTCTTTTGGTAGAAGTCTAGGGCTGGCTTTCCAGATGTATGATGATCTGCAGGGCATCTGGGGAGAAGAGGAGATTATGGGTAAACCCCTTTATACCGATATTAGATATAAAAAGAAGACCCTCCCCATAATATACGCTTTCCAGAGGGCGGAGGGTGAAGAAAAGGAAACGCTGCACAGGATTTACGGTAAAGCAAGAATTTCGGCTGAGGATATTACTCAGGTGCTCCACGTCCTTGATAATTTAGGTGCCCGAAGCTATATGGAACGATTGATAAGGCAAAATTATCTTCAGGCTCTCCAAAAGCTTAAAGTAGCAATACTCCCCTTATCAGCACAACAGGAACTGGAGGAGGTGACTGCTTTTCTTCTAGGACAGGAGACTGAGCGTTGAGGCTTCAGAGTAAGATATGGAAGTAATCCCTGCTATTGACCTCAAAGGCGGTAAGTGCGTTCGCCTATATCAGGGCGACTATGGCCAGGAGACAGTCTTTTCGGAGGAGCCTGTGAGTGTTGCCCTGCAATGGCAGTCCCTAGGGGCACCAAGGCTGCACCTTGTTGACCTTGATGGTGCCGCCAGAGGTGAACTATGTCACTTTTCACTAATCAGCGAGATAGTGAAGGTGGTCAAAATCCCTGTTCAAGTAGGGGGCGGTATTCGCCAACTGGAGACAATAGATCAATTGCTGGAAACAGGGGTGGGAAGGGTTATTCTTGGCACCACAGCAGTGGAAAATCCTAGTTTGGTGGGGGAGGCTGGCCACCGCTTCGGCGAAGCCATTATCGTTGGCATAGATGCTCGAGATAGCTACATTGCCACTCACGGATGGCAGAAGAAGACCAATATCACAGCGTTCGAGCTAGTCCAGCAGATGGCAGCACTTGGAGTTAGGCGCTTTATCTACACTGACATCACTCGAGATGGCACCCTCACCCAACCTAACTTTGAAGCTATCGCTGAGCTAATCAGCAAGACAAAACTCCCCATTATCGCCTCAGGTGGTGTTACATTGATAAGCCACCTCAAAAGACTATTCCAGCTTGGCGTGGAGGGTATCATTATTGGTAGAGCACTTTATACAGGAGACGTAAGATTGGAGGAGGCGCTAGCAGTTACAAAGGAGATATCAGAGAATGCTAAAGTTTGATGAAAAGGGGCTTATTCCGGCTGTAGCCCAGGATGTTGATACCGGCGAGGTGCTGATGCTGGCCTACATGAGTGAGGAATCGTTGCGCAAGACTTTAGAAACGGGACAGGTATGGTTTTACAGTCGCAGTCGGCAAGAGTTATGGCATAAGGGGGCAACCTCCGGTGCCTATCTCACCCTCCACGCAATATGGAAGGATTGCGATGAAGACACCTTGCTGCTTAAGGTGAAGCCCAGTGGTCCTGTCTGCCACACCGGGAATAGGACCTGCTTTTTTCAGCCACTAATGCCGGAAACGGCAAATTAGCCGCTCTCCCGGAGTTCGTCCGCTTCGATAACCCCTTTTAGGGCGGAGATGGCTACTTCTAGCTGAGTATCGTTAGGTTGTCGGGTGGTCATCGCCTGTAGTGCTAGCCCAGGGGCAACAAGAGCACGCATAAAGCGATTACCAGCATAGTTAGCACTTAATTGGGTAACCTCATAGCCAATGGCAGCAATGGCAGGGATAAGCACAATGCGGGACAGGATGCGCAGCCACATTGCCTGATGACCCAGGAGGGCAAAAACAATGATAGCAATAATCAATACTGCAAACAGAAAGCTTGTTCCGCAACGAACATGGGCGGTGGGGTATTTCCTCACTGTGTCTAGCTCCAGAGGGGCTTTATCTTCGTAAGCGTTGACTACCTTATGCTCCGCCCCGTGGTAGGCAAAGACTTTCCTTATCTCGGGTATCAGATTTATTGCCCCTAGGTAGAGAAAAAAGATAGCAATGCGGATAACACCTTCTATTATATTGCTGAGCAGGGATGAACCGAGATAGGGGTCGATGAGGTGGTGAGTAAAGAACAGCGGACCTACGAAGAAAAGGGCAATAGCGAAGCCAAAGGAGATGATGAGTACGCCCCATAATGTAGGGGCTGAAATCTCCTCTTTTTCCTCCTCCAAGGATATATTGGCGGATTGGAACAGGGCCTGTATGCCCAAAACCAGAGTCTCTATGAGGATAACTACTCCTCGCAGCAAGGGGGTCTTCCTCACCCTTCCGGTATAGGTGGCTGCCAGAGGCTTGGTGATCAGCCTCAACTCACCACTAGGGCGACGCACTGCCATTGCCAGGCTCCTCTGACCTCGCATCATTACCCCTTCGATGACAGCTTGCCCCCCATAATGGAAATCTTTTGGCAAGTTACCCCCTATGAAATGCGCTGCGGGTCTTCAGACCCGCCATAAACGTCAGATGAGATAAGGAATTAAATAAAGCCCCGACTTGTCGGGGCACTCCATGGTGCTGGTGTTGCAAGAGTCTATTCTTTGACCTTGTATCGCCTCTTGAACCGCTCCACCCTCCCCGCTGTATCGACTATTCGCTGCTCACCGGTGAAGAAAGGATGACATTTACTGCACACCTCCACCTTAAGGAGCTTCTTGGTCGCCCCGGTAGTAAAAGTGTTACCACAGGCACAGACTACCTTGGCATCGGTGTAATAGGGAGGATGAATTTTCTCTTTCATTTTCTCAAGGCAATGAATAAACGCTCACCCTTCTTTTATCCTTGCTGGCGGGTTCAAACTTGACCACACCATCAATAAGGGCAAAGAGGGTATAGTCCTTACCTACTCCTACATTATTGCCCGGGTAAATGCGGGTACCCCTCTGTCGAACAAGGATAGTACCTGCTCGCACCGTCTGACCACTATATCGCTTCACCCCCAGACGTTTAGCCTGGCTATCTCGCCCATACCGTGTGCTGCCACCACCCTTTTTATGTGCCATTCGAGATTGCCTCCGATTTACGACTTCTGCGCTTACGCTCTTTACCGAGAAGTATCTGCTTAATAGCCAGTTTGGTGTATAGCTGTCTATGACCCTTCTTCCGACGATACCTTACTTTCGGCTTATACTTAAATACAATCAACTTCTCGCCCTTCTCCTCCCCCAAGGCTTCGGCTACCACCTTCGCCCCTTTAACCAGCGGATTGCCTACCAGTATCTTGTCCTCATCAGCCACCAGAAGCACCTTATCCAACTCGACCTGGCTGCCCTGTTCTACTGGCAGCCGCTCTATCTGGATAACCTGTCCTGGAGCTACTTTATATTGCTTGCCCCCGGTCTCAATCAGCGCGTAAATCTTCCCTCTCCAAATCGAATTCTACTATTCTGCCTGCCTTGCTGTCAAGTTAGCTAGCTTTCCTTGACAGAGAAAGCTCAGGACTATTAAAATTACATAGCTGAAAAGCGAAGACTGTTCAGTGGCTTGGGGATATAGCTCAATAGGGAGAGCGCTGCGTTCGCATCGCAGAGGTCGGGGGTTCGAATCCCCCTATCTCCAGATGCCCCTGTAGCTCAGAGGATAGAGCAGCGGTTTCCTAAACCGCGTGTCGGGCGTTCGAGTCGCCCCAGGGGTACTTAAAAGGTGAATAGAGGGGTGTAGCTCAGTTAGGGAGAGCAGCGGTCTCCAAAACCGCAGGTCGCGGGTTCGAGTCCTGCCACCCCTGC
>CAYWDP010000097.1:0-7120 GCA_964457045.1 uncultured Dehalococcoidia bacterium | reverse complement strand
AAGGAGGAAAAGATGGAACAAACAAAGTTCACCCTCACTGAAAAGGAGGTGCCTACCTCTTGGTACAATGTTCAGCCTGACCTGCCAGAGCCTTTACCACCCCTGTTGCATCCGGGCACCAAGGAGCCAACTATTCTGCCTCCACCCTTGTTCGCTTCAGAGCTAAACAAGCAGGAGTTTAGCATGGAGCGCTACATTGAGATTCCGGAAGAGGTGCAGAACATCTACAGGTTATGGAGACCTACTCTGTTGTATCGGGCACATCGACTGGAGAAGGCTCTAGATACGCCGGCAAAAATTTTCTATAAGTACGAAGGGACAAACCCGGTGGGGAGCCACAAGCCAAACACCGCTGTGGCCCAGGCCTACTATGCCAAGAAGGATGGGATCAAGCGTCTTACCACAGAGACCGGCGCCGGACAGTGGGGCAGTGCACTGGCTATGGGGTGCAATTTCATGGGGCTGGAGTGCAAGGTGTATATGGTTAAGGTCAGCTACTACCAGAAGCCCTATCGCCGTGTCCTGATGGAGACCTTTGGGGCCAAGGTTGTGCCTAGCCCTAGCCAGGATACTGAGATAGGGCGAAAAATCCTGGCAGAGGACCCTGATTGTCCGGGCAGCCTGGGGATCGCTATCAGTGAGGCAGTAGAGGATGCTGGCAAGCGTGAGGATACCTATTACTCTCTGGGCAGCGTCCTCAACCATGTCTTGATGCATCAAACCGTGGTGGGACAGGAAGCCAAGAAGCAGATGGAGAAAGCGGGTGCCTACCCTGACATTATCGTTGGCTGCATTGGCGGCGGGAGCAACTTCGCTGGCGTTTTCCTTCCCTTTATCCCTGATAAGCTGAAAGGACGGAAGATACAAATCATCTGTGTTGAGCCTGAAGCCTGCCCTTCTGTCACCAAGGGACCCTACACCTGGGACTACGGGGACGTTGCCGGGCTTGCCCCTATCGCTAGAATGTATACTCTGGGGCATACCTTTGTTCCTCCCCCTGTCCACGCTGGAGGCTTACGCTACCATGGGATGGCGCCCATTGTATGCCACCTGAATAAACTGGGCATAATCGAAACCAGGGCAGAATATCAGGTTCCTGTTTTCCGTAGTGCAGTGCAATTTGCCCGCGCTGAGGGCATCATCCCCGCTCCGGAGCCGGCCCACGCTATCAAGGTAGTAATTGATGAAGCCCTTAAATGCAGGGAATCAGGGAAGAAGAAGACCATCCTCTTAGCTCTGTCAGGGCATGGGCACTTTGACCTGGGTGCCTATGATGAATACCTTTCCGGCAAGCTCCAAGACTACGAATATCCCAAGGAGAAGGTAGAGGAAGCGCTAGCTAAGCTGCCAAAGGTTGACCGCTAGTTTTATCTTTGTTACGGTTGCACAGTGAATAGGAGGAGAGGTCAAGGGCTTGCCACTACTATGGCAAGCCCTTGATCAGATGCTTGGCAATAGTCACTGTTTGTCCCCGTGTATTAGAGGAAATAAAGGACTCGACCAAGACGTAGAGAGGTCACATGAGTGGGATTCCATCTATATCGATAGTGGAGCCATCAGCCAACGAAAGGAAACGTCAGTTTTCGAGAACTCTGATAGGCAAAGGCGGTCTGCCTGACTTGGAAGCTATCAAATCACGCCTGAGGGAACTCCGCGAGTATTCTTTACGTGAACACGCCTCACTCTTGGAGGAATTCAAGGATAACATAACGAGATATTCAGGCATAAAATTCAAATCAGCAGATGATGCTGAGGAGGCCGCGGACTATATCAAAGAGGTTGCCCTTGGGACACAAAACATAATAGTCAATAGGTCGAGCATCGTCACCAATGAGTTAAAGCCGAGCTTAGAAAGGCGTGGTTTCCGCGTTGCCGAGCCATACTATGCTGAGTTCCACTTTTTCGAGAACAGGATAAGAGACTATTGGGACCTTCCCCATCTGCTCCGAAAGGACCTTGTAGGGAGCTTCGAAATCTCTACCAGCTCAACAGACTTATGCCTGCTGCCACGCCGCAGGGAAGCGGTGAAGAATTGTGTTGCTGTGCTGGGCGTGAATGCGGCTTCTGCGAAAGACGGCTCCATATTCTTCCTGCAGCACTTCTCCAACATATCAAAGAGCCTGGAGCAGGCCAAACAGGTGGTGCTTGTCGTCGGACTGGACAAAGTGGTGAAGGATAAAGAGGACGCATCTTTCCAGACAAAATGCATGGGAATATTCGGTATGGAAAGTATGCTCTTGAACCTCAGGCCGAGGCAAACTGAGCTTGATGAGATAGATAGCTTGCCAGATTTCCCGGAACTCGAAGGCAGGGCAGTGCACATCGTCCTTCTTGATAATGGTAGAAGCAGGATCTTGAAGAGCAGCTTCAAAGAGCTACTTCTCTGTATTGGCTGCAGGGCATGTATTAAGCAGTGCCCCATTAATCGATTTTTGAGCCAGAACGGCACTATCTGGAGCCCCAGAGACTACCTGTTTATGTTCCTGTTGGATGAGAATCGATCAATGGATACGTGCCTTCACTGTGAAGCCTGCCGTGTTGAGTGTCCTTTAGACATTGACATCCCGAGGTTGATGTGGATGGCTCAGGCTGATCATACTGCTAAGTATGGACGAACCTTACGTGACCGCATGCTGGGGAATCCTGAATTACTTGCCAGGGTGGGGAGTTTGGCTATGCCCTTTTCTAGCGTTGCCCTTAACATTGACCCCAGCAAAACGATAATTAAGAAGGCTCTAGGCTTGGACAGGAATAGGCGACTCCCCAGCTTTCACCGTGAGACCTTCAAGAGGTGGTTCGCCAGGAGGGATGGAAGAAAAAGGGAATCAGCCCCTAGTAACAGAAGATTAGCGTACTACGTGGGGTGTTTCGCTAACTATTACCAGCCGGAGACGGCCAAGGCTCTGGTCCAGGTTCTGGAGAGAAATGGATTTGAGGCTCTGGTTCCAGACCAGAAGTGCTGTGGTATGCCCATGATGGCCAATAAGAATATGAGTGGTGCCCGTAGGAACGCAGAATACAATATCGAATCGCTGGCTGCAGTGGTGGTAAAGGGGTATGACATTGTTACTGCCTGCCCCAGTTGCAGTCTGATGATAAAGCAAGAATACCCCAATCTCTATGACAGCCATAAGGCGAGGCTAGTCTCGGAGCATTTATATTATGTGGACGAATACTTGATGTTGCTAAACAGGCAAGGTGACCTGGACACGGATCTGGTGGAGATTTCCGAATCAATATTCTGTCACATCCCCTGTCACTTGAAGGTTCAAGACACAGAGAAGGACTCCCTTGAATTGCTGCACTTGATACCAGGATTGTCGATAGAGAAGGTTAGCACCGTTTGCTGTGGGATGGCTGGATACCATGGCTATAAGAAGGTGCATTCAGGTCTATCTATGGAGATTGGTAGCAAGCTGTTTGAGGAAATCGGGCTGGCTCAGGTAAATAAAGTAGTGACAAGTTGCGGGGCATGTAAAATACAAATAGAAGCTGGTACTGGGGCCCAGGCGGTACACCCTATCCTATTATTGCAGGAAGCATACGGCTTATGACCGTATTTGTCATGATGTGCTATGTCATGGTCGCATATAATTAATCGAGCTGATAAGGGGTCTCCCACATTAAACTTGTCTGCGGGAGAGCCTTTCCAGGCTCGATAGAGACGGGTAGGGACAGGTCTTTAGACCTGTCCGAATTGGGTGGACAGAGGTGAAGCTCTGTCCCTACAATGTTTGGGCAGGGGGGTAAAGTGCGAGAACAGAAAATAGCATACATCAATCTGTCAACAGGCGAGATTAGAAAAGAACTGATCCCGGAGAAGATGCGAAAAATGTATCTGGGTGGCAGAGGCATAGACGTGTATCTCTTATACAACCACATTTCATCTGGCATCGATCCCCTGGGTCCTGAGAATGTGTTGACAGTTAGTGCCGGTCTACTGGGAGGCACCCTGGCACCATCCAGCGGGAGATGTCATATAGGAGCAAAGTCTCCGCTAACAGGCCTGATAGGTAGCAGCAACATGGGAGGCTTTTTCGCCCCTGAGCTCAGGTTTGCCGGGTTTGACCATCTGGTGATCAAGGGGAAAGCCGAAAGACCAGTCTATCTCTGGATACGCGATGGAGAGGTCCAGATCTGCGATGCGGCTCACCTCTGGGGGAAGGATACCAGTGAGACTCCTGCCATCATCAGAAGAGATCACCAAGACGAAGACATAAAGGTAGTGGGTATTGGTGTTGCTGGGGAAAACCTGGTCAGATTCGCCAATGTCCTCGGCGGGCTGAAGAATGCTGCGGGCCGGACTGGAATGGGCTGCGTCATGGGCTCGAAGAAGCTTAAGGCCATCGCTGCCAGGGGTACTCAGGACTTAGCGGTCAGGTACCCTGAGGAGGCTTTGGGATGCCTTGAGCATCTTACCGGACTGATAAGGGATAACATGATTTTTCAAGTACTCTCCAAGTTGGGCACTCCAATGTTTCATGCTGATTCCAACCAGTTGGGCCGACTGAGGAACAGAAATCTCCAGCGCAATCAGGTTCCTGATGGCGAGAGTTTGTACGCTGATAAGCTGGAAGAGTTCTCGATAGGCATGACTGCCTGCTTCGGCTGCCCAGTTCACTGTCGTCATAGATACATGGTGCCGGAAGGATCCGGCCAAGAGGGTTATGCGGAAGGACCAGAGTGGAGTACGCTGGCTGCCCTTGGCACAGAGCTAGACATAGGAAGAATGGAGGCGGTGCTTATCGGCAATAACCTGGTTAACAAGTACGGCATCGACTCCCTGGAGTTTGGCAGCATGGTCTCCTGGGCAATAGAGCTATATGAGAAGGGTATCATTGATGACGAGGTTACCGGTGGTTTGAAACTGGAGTGGGGCAATGAGCAGGTGATGTACGAAATGGTGCACAAGATCGCCAAGAGGGAGGGACTAGGAGGTATATTGGCTGAGGGGCCTCTCAGAGCTATAGAGAAGCTGGGGGAAGAATCCCGCTACTATAATCTTCATTGCAAGGGAATGAGCTGCCTGCACACTGATGAAAGGGCTACGCCGGCTATGGCATTGGGTATAGCTACCTCTACTAGGGGCGCTGACCACTTAAGAAGCCGACCTGGCCCGGACGCCATGCTATTGCCCCAGGAGACCAGGGACAGCTTGTTTGGCTTTGCCGTGCCGCCTAAAGTCACCTCCTACGAAGGAAGCGGTAAGCTGATCCGGTGGCATGAGCTGATGTATGCTATTTCAGATGCCCTGGGAGTATGCAAGTTTCAGGCGCTTTTCATGAGCCCCTCCACTCTCAGTTACAATGAGTATGGCAAGCTGACCCGCTGTATCACGGGTCTTGAGCTGTCATCATCAGAGATGATGGAGGCAGGTGAGCGAATCTATACCCTGGAGAGGATGTTCAATAATCGGGAAGGCGCCGGCAGAAAAGACGACACTCTACCTGAGCGTTACTTCGTTGAACCAACACCTCTCGGCATTCGCAGTTTCAAGGATAAGACCATAGACAGAGAGAGGTTCGAACAGCAACTCGATGAGTACTATGAGGCACACGGCTGGGATAACAAGGGGATACCCAAGCCCGAGACGTTGGAAAGGTTGGGCCTAGATAAGGAGCCTTCCCACATTATCTAGTCACGGCAGCAGTGCGATAGGAGAAAGCAGACCATGAAGATACTGATGGTAGACCACTCTAAGTGTACCGGCTGTAGGCTTTGCGAAGTAGTCTGCTCGGTTAAGAAAAACGGGGCGGTAAATCCGACTAGGGCTAGGGTCACCGTTATCAAATGGGAACCTATTTGCGTTGAGACCCCCATGCTTTGCCAGCAGTGTGAGTCAGCGCCCTGCATGGTTGTGTGTCCGGTAAAGGCTCTAGCTCGAGATGAGGGGATAGGGAGGGTGACTATCGATTATGACCTGTGTATTGGGTGCAAGTTTTGTGTGGCGGCTTGCCCCTTTGGTGCTATGGGGATCGATCCTGTTGCCAGGAAGGTCATCAAATGCGACCTCTGCGATGGTGACCCAACCTGTGTCAAGTTCTGTGAAACGAAAGCGCTGCAGTATGTAGATGCCAGCACGGTGAACATAACCAAGATGAGGGAGGCAGCGGCGAAGCTTTCTGAGCTGCTCAGGAAGTCTGCTGCCTAATATTGCCCTGTGGTTCGGGTCGGCTAACACGCGCCTTGCGACGCACTGCATTCGCCCCAATGCGGCGCACTTCGCAAAGCCCGGAAACGTCATATGGAAAGCCTGCACAGTAGGGCGTAGTGGTCAGCACTCTACAAGGTAAAGATGCAGAACACCTGACGCCTTGACGACTTTGTTCGTGGCATCATCATATGGCGAGGGAATGCTAGGGACAACGGGTGAGAACCGTTGACAACTCGGTCAAGATGTAATATAAAAGGCGCACCAGGACTCTTTGTTTAACCACAACCAAAACAAAATACCTCCAGTGCCGGTCTGATAATCCAAAAGGGAGGAATGAAAATGAAATGCCCAAAGTGCCGGACCGACAATCCTGAGACGAGGAGGTTTTGCCGTGAATGCGGGGCAAAGCTTTCGCAGGTCTGCCCTCACTGTGGCTCTGAGAATCTCCCTGGGGATAAATTCTGCGGTGAGTGCGGCCACGATCTGAGAGAGCTCAAAGCAGCTCCTCCCATAGACTACTCTCAGCCCCAAACCTACACCCCCAAGTTTCTGGCTGACAAGATACTGACGGCCCGCCAGTCCATCGAGGGAGAGCGGAAGCTGGTAACAGTGCTCTTCGCTGACGTAGCCAACTACACCTCCATGTCAGAGAAGCTCGACCCGGAGGAAGTCCACCAGATCATGGATGAGTGCTTCAAAATCTTGATGGACGAAATTCATAGATATGAAGGCACCATTGACAAGTTCACCGGCGATGGGGTGATGGCCCTCTTTGGTGCCCCCGTGGCTCACGAGGACCACGCTCAGCGGGCCTGCTATGCCGCCCTGGCAATACAGAGAGCCCTGGAGGAATATGGTGAGAAGGTAAAGAAGGAGTGTGGGGTAGAGTTCAAGATGCGGGTGGGGCTTAACTCCGGCCCAGTGATCGTGGGCTCCGTCGGTAATGACCTCCGCATGGACTATACC
>CAYWDP010000096.1:0-7142 GCA_964457045.1 uncultured Dehalococcoidia bacterium | reverse complement strand
TAGCTTGACAAGGAAGCGTTAGAGACCCTGCCCTTTAGGGCAGGGAGTATCACCCTCAGGGTTAAGAATTTAGTAGGATGGGCATTTATAGGGCAGGGCTCCATATGGGAGTGTTTAGGGTCATTGCGAGGAGCGCCAGCGACGAAGCAATCCCTAAAGGCGAGGTCAGGGAAATGCTAGTGAGATTGCTTCGCTTCGCTCGCAATGACAGTTTGAGCTATTAAACGGTCTTGCTTCATATATACTTTGACTTGTTGGTGTTATCTATAGGAAGGACAACAATATGGGGCACATTGGCTAGGGGGTGGGATTGCACTTGCACTGAGGTAGAGAAGACCTCTTGAATTAGGTGTGGGGTCAAAACCTCCTTAGGCGTTCCATCAGCAAAGATGCGGCCCTCTTTTAGCATAATGAGGCGTCGGAAGTAGAGGGAGGCCAGGTTAAGGTCATGCATCGCAGCAATGATAGTGGTCCCCTGCTCCTCATTAAGATTCCTCACCAGTTGTAGTATTTCCACTTGGTGATTAATATCCAAGTGTGCCGTAGGTTCGTCAAGCAGGAGCAGCCTTGGCTGTTGAGCTAGTGCCATAGCTAGAATTACCTTTTGGCGCTCTCCACCGCTCAACTCATTGAAAAACCTCTGCCCCAGGGGCTTGATACCTGCCACCTCCATAGATTGGCTGACTATATCCAGCTCCTTTTTTCTCCCCTCAGAAAGCATCCTGAGGAAAGGGGTTCGCCCCAGCATCACTACCTCCTCAACCCTGAAAGCAAAGGGCATGTGGAACTGCTGGGGAACCGTGGCAACCCTTTGAGCCACTTTCTTTCGCTTCAATCGCTTTAGGCTCAAACCGTCAAGGTGGATTTCCCCTTGAGTGGGATAAAGGACGCCACTGATAAGCTTGAGAAGAGTGGTCTTGCCTGAGCCATTGGGACCGATCAAGCCCACCAGTTCCCCTTCATTGATAGAGAGGTTGGCATCTTGAAGCACTAGCCCGTCAGAATAGGCAAAGGAGACATGTTCCAGTAGAACAGCAGCCATGCTAAAAAGCGTATTCCCTTCTAGTGCGTCTGAGCAGATAGATAAAGAAAGGTGCCCCGATCAAAGCAGTAATAATCCCTACTGGCATCTCTCCCGAGGAAGGAAGGGTGCGGGCTAAGAGATCAGCGATAACCAAGAAAGCACCGCCAGCTAGGGCTGAGGCAGGCAGCAGAAGACGATGTTCTGGCCCCAGAACCAGGCGCATGGCGTGGGGCACCACCAGCCCGACGAAACCGATGAGACCGCTGATGGAGACAGCGGCAGCAGTTAACACAGAGCCCAAAGCAAGAATCATTAATTTATCTCGCTCCACTTCTATCCCTACATAAGCTGCCCCTTCCTCTCCCAGAGAGAAGGCATTGAGGTGAAAGGCGAATAAGCGAGCTAACACAATCCCGCCAACGACAACTGGGGCGATGACTGCTATTTGCCCCCAGTCAGTCACTGAGATACCCCCCATAAGAAATAGGTAGACAGAGTGCACTCTAGGGTGCATCTGGCCAACCGTAGTTATCAGGAGGAACATCACTGCTGCTAACATAGCACTCACTGCGAACCCAGCCAGGAGCATGCTAACGATAGGTGTTTTGCCACCCACCCGGGCTAAATTATAGACCAGCAAGACGGTAGCTAAGGCTCCGCAGAAAGCAAAGAGAGGCACGGATCCGAAACCAAGGAAGGTAAGGCTAATAGGGAGCATCATAGCTATAGTAGCCCCGAGGGCTGCTCCAGCAGAGGTGCCAATGATGTAGGGGTCAGCCATAGGGTTACGCAACAGACCCTGAAAAAGAACCCCTGCCGTGGCTAGGGCTGCTCCTACCAGTACCCCGCCGATCACCCGAGGCAATCTGATTTGGAAGATAATCGTTTCATCTACTGCTTGCCAACTAGGGGTGAAATCAAACAAAGCTATCTTGTTAAGGGACATCTTTGCCACATCCAGAAAAGGAATGGATACCGTCCCTAAAGAAGTAGCTACCAGTAAGCACACAGCAAGGATTCCCAAAAGCAGAATCAAAACCGTCACTCGGCGATTACCTCTTAAAATGGCCTGCATTTCCTAACCTTTAGCCTTCAACTGCCATGGGATGCCAGCAACCATGAGGTAGACATCATCAGCCTGCTTTGCCAGGAGCTGGTTAGCCTTACCTAAGAGATCACGGTAAGTTCGCCCTAATCTATGAGATGGCACCAGACCCATGCCCACCTCGTTAGAGACAACAATAAAAATGGCGTTCGTATTATTGATGCACTCGATAAGCCCTTCTATCTCAGCTACTACCCTCCCATCCATGCTAGCGTAATCTATCTGATCAGTCTCTAGGCTTTCTTTGTCCCCAGTTAGCAGGGCGTTGGAGGTAAGAAGGGTTAGGCAGTCAATAATTACTACCTCGGCATCATCAATTTGCTCCATTATTTGCTCGCCCACATTGACTCGGGCTTCTAAGGTTCGCCAATTCTGGGGACGGCTCAGCTTATGCTCTTCGATGCGTGAATTCATCTCCTCATCAAGAGGTTCGCCAGTGGCCACAAAGAGCACCCTCTTACCAAGCTTTTGTGCCAGTTGTTGAGCAAAGCAGCTCTTCCCGCTACGAGCACCTCCTAGAATGAGGATACACTTTCTACCTGTATCCATTTATTCATTCTCCTTCGGCTTGAGCCTACATCTGGGCATATCGAGGAACCAGTATCCATCCCTTTGCACTTTAATCCCGTATACTATACACATTCGCTTTCGAAACACTGGCCCGTCCACTACCAGAGTGTGATATTCCCCTTGCTCGCCGCAGACATCTATTTCTCTTCCCTGGCTCAGCCTTCTCAGGTCAGCCATGAAGCTGTGGTCTACCCTTCGCCCCAGCCACTCCTCGCTGAAGATACCAGCGTTAGCGGAGGCCACTACTGCCTCGAAGCCTGCCTCGATGAACTCACTAAGGACATGCTCTGGAGCTATGCCCCATAGAGGCAGTATGGGTGTAATGCCTAGCTCACTGCAAACCCTTTCTACCCACTCCCTATGCTCCTGGAGGTAGATATCGCCAAAGACCATACCCTCTACCCCCCTGCGCTTCAGGACGGATACAGCCTGCTTAAATCTCTGCTCATAGAGGGACATGTCCGGCGGGACGGTGTATTGAACAAGAGGGATGCCCATAGCCTGCGCCTGCCGAAAGATTAGGCGAGCCCTGACCCCATGAAAGGAGACCCTCCTGAACTCGCGGGATATGAAGTTGACCAGATGGGAGACCTCATAACCCTGCATCACCGCCTTATGGCAGGCTAAACAGCTATCCTTGCCCCCGCTCCATGAAGCTACCACTTGCATTATCGCCGCCTCTGCTTCTTCGAGCTTTCTAAATGACAGATGTCATTCATTAGAGAAAGCACTGCTCCTTCAGAGTGAGTCTCTACTATGCTTAGAGAGGCACTATCCAGGCGGATTTGCCACCAGTGTTCCAAGCTGAGACCGAGCAAAAGACATATCAGGGCTCGCAGCGAGCCGCCGTGAGCCACCACCAGTATTGTTTCCTCACCAGTGTATCTTCTCAATCTAGTGGCAAACTGGCTTACTCGGGCTGTAAGCTGGCTTACGCTCTCACCCTTGGGGAGTCTTTCTTGGGGGTCTTGAACAGTCAACCAATTGGAGTGTGGATAGCGTTGCTTTATCTCTTCAAAGGTTAAGCCCTCAAATTCCCCGAAGTCTATCTCTCGCAACTCTTTACAGGTCGCTACCTTTGCATCATGTCCTAAAGCAATAACTTGAGCTGTATGCACCGCCCGCTTCAGGTCACTGGAATAGATGATATCGATCTTCTCTTTAGCTAGGCGCTGTCTCAGTGCCTCAGCTTGGTGGAGTCCGGCAGCACTCGAGCTGATATCGCTGCGTCCCTGGTAGCGAGCGCTCTCATTCCACTCTGTTTCGCCATGCCTTACTAAGAGCAATCTAGCCAAATATCAACCTCCAGTATTAACCGAAATCGAAGATGTGCCACGGTCCTATAAAATGTGTGGTTAGCGCCTCGGCCAGAAGAGGGAGTAGAATCAGGGCGAGAACCTCGGACAGCTCATTGATGGTACCATAGGTATCGCCAGTAAGCCCGTCTAATCTGAGCCTCAAGAAAGCAGCCACGCCGAAAACGATGAGCCAGAGAGCAGCCATAAGGGCTAGGCTGCTTAAACCAGCCAGGAGCGATGATATGACAAGAGCGATCACGGTAGCTAGAGCCATCCCCTGCCAACCGGCCTGCTGTTTGAAGGTTTGCCCGGTTCCTGCCTTTTTAGCATAAGGGAAGGCGAAGATAGCATAGACCATTGCCCAGCGGCTGAGTACGGGCATAATGATGAGGGTAGAAATCCGCAGGTCTTCTGGCACGGAGGCTAAAGCCGCATATTTAACCAGGAGCAAACAGCAGGCGCCTATTATCCCAAAGCTGCCAACGTGGCTGTCGGCCATAACTCTGTGCCTATCCTCGGCAGAGCTCCGCACCATAATCCCGTCGCAAGTATCGATAAAGCCATCAAGATGCAGCGCCCCGGTGAGGATAACCATGGTGATGATTAGCAAAGCATTCACCAGAAATAGGGGCAGAGCCAGGCCGAACAATTGGTCAAGACCGACCAGAATAAGCCCGAGAAAAAGCCCTACCAGAGGGAAATAGATAACTGAGCGTCCTATCTCCTCAGCGCTGGCTTCCCGGCGCAAGGGCAGGGGGATGATAGTCAGAAATCGCAAACTGACAAAGAAGCCCAATGCCTTACCTCGGATTTCCTTTTTCCACGTCATTCAATCTTAGAAACACTAACTTTCTTCTCGGAAACCCTCGCTTCAGTAAAGGTAGCCATTTGGGTCAATGCTTTCACCGCTGCTTCAGCAAGAAAGATGCCTAAGGCGGCACCGGTACCCTCGCCGAGGCGCATTTTTAGGTCAAGGAGCGGGGCTAAACCCAGGTATTGCAGCACCCTCCGATGCCCAGCTTCAGCAGAGACGTGAGCGGCGATGAAATAGTCCCTGGCTGGAGGCGAAAGCTCAGCAGCGATGAGGGCTGATGCTCCAGAGATGAAGCCGTCAAGGACAACAGGGATGTGATGTGCTGCTGCGCCTAGAATAACTCCAGCTATACCGCCTATTTCAAAGCCACCAACCTTGGCCAGCACATCCAGGGGGTCCTTTGCCTCGGGTTGATTAACGACCAAGGCCTGCCGGACCACTTCTATCTTATAAGCTAACTGCTCGTCATCAATACCGGTACCCCTACCAGTGAACTCCTCTACCGGCTCACCGGTGATAGCGGCACAAATAGCGCTGCTGGCAGTAGTATTGCCGATGCCCATATCGCCTGTGCCTATGATGTCAAGCCCTTTGGCAACTTCGGCATCTATTATCTCGATCCCCGCTGTTATAGTATCTACCGCTTGCTGGCGTGTCATAGCTGGTCCCCTAGCTATATTGCCAGTGCCAAAGTCAATCATCTTACAAATAAGGCCTGGATGTGGCTCAAAGCCGTAGACCATTCCCATATTCACTACTATCACTCTGGCTCCAATATGCTGCGCCAGAACATTAATGCCGGCACCACCGTCGAGGAAGTTACAGACCATTTGCTTGGTGACCTCCTGGGGATAGGCGCTGACTCCTTCTGCCACCACACCGTGGTCAGCAGCCATAGTCACGATAGCTTTGCGCTCAAGTTTGGGTAACGGCTCGCCTTTGATACCGGCAATCTTGGTGGCTAGCTCCTCTAATCGCCCCAGGCTTCCCTGAGGCTTAGTCAGAGTGTTCTGTCGCCGTCGAGCTGCCTCCATCGCCGCTCTGTCTAGAGGCTTTATCGCTTTTAGTATCTGAGTTAGAGTTTGGTTCATGTAAGATTTCCTTTCTTTCACCAAAAGCAAAGCTAGTCGGATAGCTCAGGATGGATTATGGCTAACATCTCCTCCAAACCATCGATAATGCGCGGTCCTGGTCGACTGGTAAGGCTGGGATCGCTGATAGCGTAGATTCTTCCCTCCTTTACAGCAATCAGGTACTGCCAAGCGCCTGGGCGCTGCTTTACATCATCAGGCGAAACATAGGGATAGTCCCCCAGTATAATCATATCTGGGTCAGCAGTGACCAGTTCCTCAAGGCTGAGTTGAATCCAAGCCCCAGAAGCCTCAACCACATTTTTTGCCCCTGCCAGGGTAATGAGGGCATGGATGAAGGAGCCGGGACCAGCAGTCCAGGGTTTGGTAGGGTCACTGGCATCAATTTCATAAAAGACCTGAGGTTTTTCGCCAATCTGGGCGGTCTTTTCAGCTACAGCATTAAGCCGAGCCTCTAAATCGGCGATAAGCTTTTTGGCTTTTTGCTCCTTTCCAGTGATTTCCCCCACCAGTTCAATGTTCCTAAAAATGCCAAAGATATCCTTCGGCTGCAACACAACCATGGTCAGTCCAAGATTCACCAATTGCTGGCAGACAGGGTCATGTCCGTCTGCCAGAACCAAGTCTGGCTCTTGAGCCACAATCATTTCAAGACTGGTAGTAAAATAACCACCAACCTTGGGCTTGGCTTTAGCCTCCACCGGGTAGTCACAGTAATCAGTTACACCGACTATTCTATCCCCCAAATCCAGGGCAAACAGGATCTCGGTAATGCTGGGGGCCAAAGAGACAATCCTCTGGGGAGTCTTTTCTACGTAGATTGGTCTCCCTAAGTCATCAATGATTGTCCATGCTGCGGCTGGTTTAACGCAAGCAGCTATTAAAGAAATAAGCAAGGTCAAAGCAATTAGAATCAAAGTCGACTTTCTCACTAGAGTCCCCCTTTAAGCAAGATATAGAGCATTCTTGTAGGGGAGGGGCTCGTCCCCTCCCACAGGTCTTGGGCAACCTGCTAAGCAAAGTGCAAAATAAAATCCCCTTGCTCGGCAGACCAAGGGGATTTACGGTGCTCTGGTCACATTTCCACCCCCTTTCTCCGCGGAGGCTCTCACCCGGAAAATCTGCGATTTTCTGGGCGCTTCAGTCAGGGGCTGGTGTTCTGACTATCACAGCAGGCGGGACTGTGCCGGATTCTCACCGGACTTGCCTTCCATTTAAGCCCTAGCTCGCGCTCGGGCAC
>CAYWDP010000095.1:0-7199 GCA_964457045.1 uncultured Dehalococcoidia bacterium | reverse complement strand
GAATTTCCTATCTCCCCTTTTAGATTCAGAATTGAAGGGTCTGGCATGCTATCACCTCCCATGTGTTTTATCACTTGTCTTTGACAAGGGCTAACCGCCCAAAAGTATTTTCTGCCGAATTACCCATTGTCCCATTATTGCTATTATTGTAACGGCCAGCCTATCACCTAACCACACGGAATAGCAAACCGTTCAAAACGTCACACTACCCCAAATTGAGGGCATTGTGCTATAATGACTGAGATACAAACGATTTCCTGCACATCATTGATCCCGAAATCGCAGCGCAGCATGCCTGGAAGTACACTCGAGCAGTCCTCAATCTCAAGCTGGGAGCGCGCATATTCCGTAGATCAGAGGTAAAAAGTGAAGGTTGAAATTCTATCCGAGAGGCTGTATGGCGACTTTGCCAAAAAGGTCAAGGAAATCAGCAGAGAGGACATTCTCTCATGTTATCAGTGTGGCATGTGCTCGGCAGGCTGTCCCATCGCCTTTGCTATGGATCTCCTGCCTAATCAAATTATCCAATTAGTACAGCTAGGGCTAGAGGAGGACATCGCTAAATCCAAGACTATCTGGCTCTGCGCCTCGTGTCTAACCTGTTCGATCCGTTGTCCTAGAGGATTGGATCTGGCAAAGGTGATGGAGGCGCTGAGGCTTATTAGCTTGAGGAAGAATATCGATTATGCGAGACCTACAGAGCTCCTCCCCGATGCCCTGGCTGAGCTTCCTCAGATAGTTTTAGTCAGTAGCTTCAGGAAACATACTGCTTGAGGGGAAGATGGAATTAAGTTACTACCCAGGGTGCACCCTGAAGACCAAAGCCAAGAATTTCGAGGACTCTGCTATCGCTTTCATGACAGCTTTGGGTATCAATCTGAAGGAGATTCCTCGCTGGAATTGTTGTGGCGCAGTATATTCCCTAGCCGACGACGATTTAATACACCAGTTAGCTCCCGTTCGTGACCTCATCCGGGTGAAGGAGCAGGGGCAAGACAAGGTGGTAGCCTTGTGTTCGTTTTGTTTTAACACCCTCAAGAGAGCTAATCTGCTAATGAGAAATGACGCAGAAAAGAGGGGAACTCTCAACAGTTTTATGGATGAGGAGATAGACTATAACGGGGAGGTAGAGGTAGTTCATCTTCTAGAGGTGTTAAGAGACGATATAGGTTGGAAAACGCTCTCCGACAGGCTAAAGGTCCCTCTCAAGAACCTGAAGTTAGCCCCCTATTATGGCTGCACCCTGTTGCGTCCTCAAGAAGTAGCCATAGATCAGGCGGAAAGACCAACCATACTTCATCAGCTTCTTCAAGCCCTGGGTGCTGAGCCAATAGATTTCCCCTTCGCCGCTAAATGCTGCGGTTCCTTTCAAGTAGTAGGCAATCGGGAGGTAGCCTTAGAATCTGCTTGGAATATCTTAAGCTCGGCCGTAAGATGGCAAGCTGAGGCTCTAGTTGTTAGCTGCCCCCTGTGTGATTTCAATTTGGCGGGGAAACAAGAGGAGCTAAGACAAAAATACCATGAGTTCAAAGGAATCCCTACCCTCTATTTCACCCAACTTTTGGCTTTGGCTTTGGGGCTCGATCGCAAGGTATGCCACTTCGAGCTAAATTATCAGGATCCACAGCCGCTCCTGGAAAGCAAGGGTTTGCTCTGAGGTGTGAATATGGATAGGAGAATAGGAGTATATATCTGTCATTGTGGGTCGAATATCGCTGGCACAGTCGATGTGGTGGAGGTAGCCAGATATGCCGGGATACTCGATTCGGTGGTTGTTTCTCGCGATTACGGATATGTGTGCTCTGATTCTGGGCAGGAACTAATCAAAAAGGACATTAAGGAGCTAGGGCTCAATCGTGTGGTGGTTGCTGCCTGCTCACCAAGGATGCATGAGCTTACCTTCCGCAATGCTTGCCAGGATGCCAGGCTAAATCCTTATTTATACGAGCATGCCAACATCAGGGAACAATGTTCCTGGCCTCATACGGACAGAGAGCTGGCTACAAATAAAGCCAAGGATATTGTCCGTGCTGCAGTAAGAAGGGTTTACTATCATGAGCCTCTGGAGGTTAAGGAAGCTCCTGTTAACCCCAATGTCCTGGTTGTAGGAGCGGGTATTGCCGGCATTCAAGCTGCTTTGGATATCGCCAATGGCGAGCACAAGGTCTATCTGGTGGAGCGGGAGCCGTCCATCGGAGGGCACATGATCCAGCTTGATAGAACCTTCCCCACCCTCGATTGCTCTGAATGCATCCTTACCCCGAAGATGACTGAGGTCAGGCAGCATCCGTTTATTGACCTTCTAGCCTATAGCGAGGTGGAGGAGGTCTCAGGGTTCATAGGAGATTTTAAGGTAAAGGTTAGGAAGAAGGCACGCTTTGTGGATGAGAGCAAATGCAATGGCTGTGGTGTCTGTGAACAAAAGTGCCCCTGGAGAACGGATAGTGAGTTTGAGGTAGGCTTGGCGAAGAGGAAGGCGATTTATATTCCCTTCCCCCAAGCTGTCCCCAATGTTGCTACCATCGATAAAGAGCTTTGTGTTTATTTCAGAACGGGAAAGTGTAGAGCATGTGAGAGGTTCTGTGAAGCCGGGGCGGTAGATTTTAGTCAGGTCGATCAAATCATCGAAGTCGAGGTGGGCTCAATCATCATAGCCACTGGCTATGATGTCTTCGACGCTAGGCTCATGCCCCAATATGGATATGGAAGGTACGATAACATATTAACTGGGCTCGAGTTTGAGAGGATGACCTCTGCCGGGGGACCCACCGGAGGCAGGGTCTTGCTCAAGAGTGGCAAAGAACCAGAGAGTGTAGCTATCGTACATTGTGTCGGCAGCCGGGATAAGAACTATCACGAATACTGCTCCAGGGTCTGTTGTATGTATGGACTTAAATACGCCCACCTGTTAAGAGAGCTTACCAAGGCTGAAGTATATGAAATGTATATTGATATGCGCAGCTTTGGCGAAGGCTATGAGGAATTCTATGAGCGCGTTTCGGGGGAGGGAGCCAATTTCATACGAGGCAAGGTGGGAGAGATTGACGCTGACCCTGTAGATGGGAAGCTTATCGTCTCCTGTGCAGATACCGTGATAGGCAAGACATTGAAGGTCCCTGTCGATATGGTGATTCTATGTACAGCCTTAAAAGCCCGCTCTGACGCGGAACAAGTTGCCAAGACCTTCAACATCAACCAGAGGGCAGATGGCTTCTTCCTAGAGAGGCACGTCAAGCTTGACCCGGTAGCCACTCCAACCGATGGGGTTTTCATCGCTGGTTGCTGTGAAGGTCCCAAGGATATCCCTGATACCGTGGCTCAAGCTTCAGCAGCCGCATCAAAAGTTTTATCCCTGATAAGCAAAGGGAGAATCACCCTTGAATCCGCTATAGCTAATGTAGATGAGACTCGATGTTTGGGTTGTGGGCGGTGCGAGGAGATATGCACTTTCCACGCCTCTAAGGTCGTTACTAAGAATGGAGTCATGGTTTCTGAGATAAATGAGACCTTATGCAAGGGCTGCGGAGTCTGTGCCGTTGTCTGTCCTACAGGAGCCATGTCGATTAAACATTTTACTCGTCAACAAGTAACCAGTATGGTCGATGCTCTAATGGAGGCATGACGTGGCTGAATTTGAACCAAAGATTATAGCCTTCGCTTGCAACTGGTGCACTTATGCTGCCGCCGATTTAGCTGGAACAAGTCGCATCCATTACCCTCACAATGTCCGTATCGTGAGGGTAATGTGTAGCGGGATGGTAGACCCTAGCTATGTCCTCAGAGCCTTTGAGAGGGGGGCTGATGGGGTTATAGTCGCTGGCTGCCATCATGTAGATTGTCATTATATCGATGGTCCGGTGAAGTGTGACGCCATGTTTGCCAGGTTGAAGAGGCTCGTCCATACCCTCGGCTTAGAGGATGAGCGCTTAAGGCGTGAACTGATTTCCACGTCTGAGGGAGTAATATTCGCTCAAGTGATTAAGGAGATGGTGAAGCTACTCAAAGAATTGGGGCCTTCACCATTTAAGATTGAAACAAGGGTCTAGCATGAATCTAGAAGATATCATTCAAGATACCAAAACCTATTATTGTTTGGAGTGCGGTAAATGTTCTAGCTTATGCCCTATTGCCAGGTATGACCCCCAGTATTCGCCACGAGTAATGGTCGAGCATGCCTTGCTTGGTCTGGAGCAGGAGATAGTTTACAATAAAAAGCTCTTCTCCTGCTTCACTTGCTATGCCTGTCAGCCTAAATGCCCCTCTGATGTAGACTATCCTGTCTTCATTCAGAAAGCACGGGTTTTAGCCACGGCAGCAGGGCAACAGGGGGATTATGCTCACGCGGGTACCTTGCAATCCATTACCAAGCTTATGGCAAAGTCGCCGCTCAATCAGCACAGATTGGAGTGGCTTAATAACAAGGACGGGTATCACACCTCGGAGAAGAGCGAGGTCATGCTGTTCATAGGTTGCTCTCCTTATTTTGAGCCTGTTTTTGATGACATACCGGTGAGAACCCTCGACGTCGCCATGGCAAGCTTGAAGGTTCTCAATTCCCTAGGCATAGAGCCGTTGGTGCATCCTGGCGAGAGATGCTGCGGGCACGATGCTCTGTGGCTGGGGGATGTGGAGACCTTCCAGAAGCTGGCGGAGCACAATGCTGCGATTGTAAAAGACAGTGGAGTGAAGAAGGTTATCTTCTTCTGCCCTGAATGCTATCGTACCTTTAAATTGGATTACCCTAAGTATGTGAAGTTAGATTGTGAGGTTATGCACATCTCCGAACTCTTGGCTCAGAGACTGGAAACAAACGGCTTACGCTTTAATGAGGTCAAAAAGAAGGTCACTTATCAAGACCCTTGTCGCTTAGGCAGACATCTGGGGCTTTATGAAGTTCCCAGGAAGGTGCTCTCTGCCATCCCAGGGATAGAACTTATAGAGATGGAACACAGCAAGGAGGAATCCATCTGCTGTGGCACAAGCTGTTTCACCAATTGTGATTCATACTCCAAGCAAATAAGGGTGGAGAGATTGCTTGAGGCTAAAGGCACAGGCGCAGAGTCCTTGATCACCTCCTGCCCCAAATGTCAAACTCACTTCAGATGTGCTATGGCGAACAAGGGGGAGGAGAAGGGTCCTGATATAGAGATTGAGGTTATGGATTTGGTTAATCTGGTAGCAAGTGCCATGGGAGGCTAAGTAAGAATGAATGGTGAAAACGGGCATGAGTCAGTGCTAGTAATTGGTGGTGGGATAGCTGGTATTCAAGCCTCGCTCGATCTGGCTAATATGGGGTTTAAGGTATATTTGGTGGAAAAGTCACCTAGCATCGGCGGGAGGATGGCGCAACTAGACAAGACCTTCCCCACCAATGATTGTGCTATGTGTATTCTCGCCCCCAAGATGCTTGAGGCAAGTTCTCACTCCAATGTAGAGCTTTATACTTATTCTGAAGTGGAAGATGTCTCCGGAGAGATTGGCAACTTTAAAGTCAAAATAAGGAAGAGGTCGCCTTTTGTTGACTGGAGTAAATGCACTGGCTGTGGTCTCTGTGAGGAAGGATGCCCTGTTATTTTGCCAAAGGAGTTTGATCAGGGGCTTGGGAAAAGAAAGGCTATTTTTATTCCCTTTCCTCAAGCTGTCCCTAAGAAATATACCATTGACAAGAGAGAAGAGCGTCCGTGCAAAGCAGCATGTAAGGATGCCTGTCCCGTTCATACTAACGTACTGGGTTATATTAAGCTTATTGCAGAAGGGGAGTTTCAAGCGGCCTATGAGCTCATAAGGGATACAAATCCTCTCCCGGCTACCTGTAGTCGGGTATGCTACGCTCCTTGTGAGGAAGCCTGCAATCGAGGGCAGATTGATGAGCCTATGGCTATCCGTGACCTTAAGAGGTTTGCCGCCGATCAAGTGAATATCGAGCAACTTGAAGTTCCAACTATCACAAAAACAGATAAGAAGGTAGCCATTGTCGGCTCGGGACCTGCAGGCCTTGCCGCTGCTAATGACCTTGCCCTGAAAGGGCACCAAGTAACTATCTTTGAAGCCCTCTCCCAACCGGGAGGTATGCTTCGTGTCGGTATCCCTGAATACCGCCTTCCCAAGGTGATTTTACGGAAGGATATAGATTACATCCAAAAGCTTGGTGTGGAGATAAGAACGGGGGTTCAGGTGGGCAAAGATACTACCCTGCAAGAAATTAGGAAAAACCACGATGCGCTTTTTATTGCCGTTGGAGCTCACGGTGGAATGAGACTAGGGGTAGAGGGGGAGTCTCTTCCCGGGGTGATGGAGGGGATAAGGTTCCTGCGAGCCGTAAATCTTGAGGAGAAGGTAGAGGTAGGAAAGAAAACGGCAGTCATTGGTGGTGGGAATACGGCAGTTGACTGCGCCCGAACAGCAAAGCGCCTTGGGGCAGAGGAAGTGACCATAGTGTATCGTCGTTCCCGTGCTGAGATGCCAGCGTCTGCGGAGGAAGTGGCAGCGCTGAAGGAGGAGGGGATAAGGATTGAGTTCCTGACCGCCCCAACCCGCTTCTTCTCCAAGGACGGAAGACTCGCCAAGATGGAGTGTATAAGAATGAAGCTTGGGGAGCCGGATGCGAGTGGTCGTCCTCGACCTATTCCTATCAAGGGCTCGGGGTTTACTTCTTCGGTGGATACAGTGATTGCTGCCCTTGGCCAGGTTCCAGAGACAGGATTCGTTAAGGAGCTTGGGATTTTGTCCTCCACGGGGGGCAAAATAGAAATCGACCCCAGGACTGGGGCGACTAACATCGATGGGGTATTTGCCGGAGGTGATGTAGTTACCGGACCGGCTTCTGTGATCGACGCAATAGCAGCCGGTAAGAAAGCGGCTCGGTCTATAGACTTATATCTACAGGGCCAGCCTATCGAGGTTGAAGAAGAAAAGAAGCCGGAGGAGCTCTCTGAGGAAGAGGTTGAGGATAGGAAGCAACGCTTCCTTTCCAAAAGACGGCTGAAGATGGAAGAGGAGCCCATCGGGGAGAGGGTCAAGGACTTTCGTGAGGTGGCCTTGGGTTATACTCTGGAGGAAGCTATAGAAGAGGCTTCACGCTGCCTTGCGGGACAAATGGAAGGGTGCGTTGAATGTCATGAATGTGAGAAACGGTGCGAGGCAAATGCAATAGCTTACACGATGCAAGATGAACACATCGAAGTCAACGTAGGAGCGAT
>CAYWDP010000094.1:5484-7266 GCA_964457045.1 uncultured Dehalococcoidia bacterium | reverse complement strand
CTTGGTCATTTCCAGGGATATCATGAGAGGGGTAGCCAGCTAAAAATTTGTAGGCAGATGATGATAATGAATGGAGGAGAGGGCGTGTCAAAGCAATCGGTTAAAACTGCGCTTAGAGGTGATCTGGTTCAGATACACAAGATTATTCTGACACCGGAGCAAAGGCCGGAGAATATCCCAGAGTGTACCAAGCGCGTCCCTTATGAAGCCTGGATAAAGGGGTTTCTCTTGCATGATGAGGCAACAATTGGAGATACCGTCCGAATTGAGACCTTTATTGGGCGCCAACTCTCTGGGACGCTGGTTGAGGTGAACCCTACCTACACTCACCATTTTGGCAAACCTCAACCGACGTTGCTTTCCGTGGGTACGGAAGCTAGGAAGCAGATAGAAAAGGGGAGGAAGACAGGCCGTGAAGAATGATATTAGCTATCCTTCAGTGATATCCAGAAAGAACGAGATCCTCAAGCGCTCTGTTGGGATTGATTATCAAGAGTTTGAGATTTCTCCCATTGCCTTTGATTACGAAGGGTTGATGAATTGCTCTGGCTATTCCCTGTCCGATGTTCAGAAGATCCAGACGGATACCGGAGTAGGGAACACACCGCTGGTGGAACTGAAGAACATTACCGAGCTGGTACGGTCGATTTCGGCTCCAGGAAAGGGAGGGCGCATCTTTATCAAGGATGAGAAGGCCTGTCCCAGTGGAAGCTTCAAGGACCGTCGGGCTTCTATATCCATCTACCACGCCTCCCGGCTAGGCTACAAAGGAGTAGTAGCCGCTACTTCAGGAAATTATGGCGCTGCTGTGGCTTCGCAGGCTGCCAAGTATGGACTCAAGGCGATCATCCTCCAAGAAGTTTATGATAGCCGCAAGGTGGGGCAACCCGAAATTTTGGAGAAAACAAGGGCTTGCGAGGCCTACGGCGCGGAGGTCTGGCAAACCACAGTGGGGCCAGAACTTTTCTACCTCATGCTACGCATTCTAGAGGAGACCGGGTTTTTTAGCGCCTCCCTCTACATTCCCACAGCTATCTTAGGGATTGAGACCTTGGGCTATGAATTAGCGCAACAGGTTAAGGAGCAAGAGGGCCGGTTTCCTGATATGGTCGTAATTGCCCATGCCGGTGGTGGTAATGTCACCGGTACGGCTAGGGGACTGCAAAAAGCAGGAAGCCGTGAGACGTTGGTGGTAGGTGCCACGGTTGACCTGAGAGGCCTGCATATGGCTAGCGACTATGACTTTAACCGCAAGTCCTTTACCACGGCACACTCCGGTTTTGGGATACCTTTTACTACCTGGCCAGACCGCACAGATGTGCCAAGAAACGTTGCCCGGGGGCTGCGGTACCTAGATCGATGCGTTCTGATCAGTCAAGGGGAAGTGTTTTATGTCACCGAACTTCTGGCAAAATTGGAGGGGCTTGAGCGTGGTCCGGCAGGGAATACCTCATTAGCTGCCGCAATTCCTCTGGCTCAGGAGTTAGATAGGGACCAAATCTTGGTGGTCCAAGAAACAGAATACACAGCCGCTGGAAAGTTGCCCTCTTCTCAACTTACCTTTGCTGAAGAGAATGGGATCGAGGTAAGACGGGGTGACCCTAAGGATAATGTCCCTGGGAAGGTGATTGTGATTCCCGAACGGGTCGAACAGATCCAGGTGGAGGATCTCGACTTGGACAAGATTCGCCAGTCATATGTAAGGCATACCATAGAAGCAACAGGGGTGCGTCAGCCTGGAGAGGAAGATATTCTCTTTATGGCTGGGGACTCAAGGAGTTC
>CAYWDP010000094.1:0-5384 GCA_964457045.1 uncultured Dehalococcoidia bacterium | reverse complement strand
CTCAAGATTCTGGCGACTGGGGAAGAGCTGGAATGCGTTGCTCCTCTATTTTCACCCTCAACCCCGTCCGGGGGACTGGAAGCTGACCTGGTTTTGGTCGGGGATGGAACGGAGGAAGATTATCGACGGGTCAATGTCCGAGGGAAAATCGCGGTTCTCCTTGAGACAACCTTGGGGTTTTCTAAGTTCTGGTTAGGAACTTTCGCAGAGAAGGCAGCTCAGGCAGGCGCTGTGGGCATGGTTTTGATTCACCCCATGCCATGGCCATATCGGATGTCTATGGAGGCAGGAAACTCGAATCCGAAAAAACGATTCTGCGAGCAAAAGCTTCCCGCTGTCTGTATTTCTGCTATTGATGGTTTTAAACTTATGCACGCTATAGGAAAGGGGGAGGCCAGGGTGCGATTGGAGGCAAAGACCAGGATAGAGGAGAGGGATTCGGTAATCATCTCCGCCTTTCATTGGGGAACAGAATATCCTGAAGAAAGGGTGGGTATTCTGGCCCATCGAGACAGTGCAATCGCCCCTGGGGCTAACGACAATGGTTCAGGGAGTGGAACCATGCTGGAGCTCGCCCGGGTTTTGAGCCAGACTAAGCCGAAAAGGTCGTTCGAATTTATCTCCACTACGGCAGAGGATGGTGCCACGGTCGGTGCCTACAAGTATTGCGAAGTGCATAAAGAGGACCTCGTCGAGAACATGAAGGCACTGATAGATATGGATATGCTCAGCGGGGCTGGTGTTGTTAAACAGATCGAAGTAGGGCATTGGCCGGATACAGAACCCATCAAACACCCAGCCTGGCTGATGGAAATGGTGGATGATGTGGCGGCTGATTTAGGATATGGGTTCGGTAGGATGTCAGCGAGCTGGGGTGTCCCAGAGGAGGGGCGATTTATCGACATCGGTGTACCGGCGACTTGTTTTTGGGGAGATGACGACCCCTATTATCATTCGATTCATGATACTGTCGACAAGGTCAACTCGGCTAACCTTAAAGCCGCGGCGGATACCGTTGCCATCGTGGCCTGGAGGTTGGCGAATCAATAAAGGCAGCAGCTTGAGATTAAAGAAAGCAGAGGAGAAGCTATGGAATCAAGAAAAACTCTCTTAAAGAATCCTGTCTTCCTGGCACTTCAAAAAGTTGGACAAAGCACTAAGGATGGAATTTACTCCTATGCGCAGGGATTGTGTTTTCATAACCAAAATCTTCTAGAGGGCCTTGAAAGCAGTGTCGAGGAACCATCGTTGAGGGAGACAATCCTCAACGACCTTTGGAGCTTTTTCTACTCCGTTGGACTTGAAAAGGTCAACAAGGTCCTGGGGATAGAGGCAAAGCCTAATGTGGATAAAATCAACAAAATCCTGACTGATATCATGAATGATAAGGAGCACCCAGCTATCCTAGGAATGGGAGATTCTATTGAGGAGGCTTTGGTTAATTGGGTAAAAGCCTTTGTCATTTACGATTTCGCTGCCTACACCTACTTAGAAAAGCATCTAGGTGCAAAAGACGCCTTAAAGATTTACATGGGTCTTTGGGAGACCTTTGCCCTTGCCCCCCTGGAGCAGAGGAAAAAAACCTTTGGGATAAAAGATGCGTCCGATATCAATATAGACATAATTGGGAAGCTGTCCCAGGCCTATTGGGAATCCATAGCAACACCTTATCGTGTCACCAAGCATACTAAGGATGTCCATGAGGGTGAGGTCGTGCTCTGCCCTTACTGGGAAAACATGAAAGCCATCCTGGGTGAGGGGAAAGCCCGCTCCATGACCCTCAAGACTGAGGCCATTGTCTCAGTCAACTATTATGATGCAATATTGAAGGCACTTGGGGTTTTCGACAAATTCTCTTTCACCATGGATAAATTTGCCTGTTGCGGGGATGACTGCTGCAGAGTGAGGTTCGAGCGAAGAAAATGAAGAGGTTTCTTTTAAAAAGGGGGGCTGAGAGATGAACGAGTTGGTTGAGATTGCAAAAAGCTGGCTGAGAGCTATGAATGAACACGATGTAGATAAGATGAGCTCCCTGTGCTGGGAGGATGCCGTGGGAGATGAGGTAGCAGACCCTCCTCCTGCCGATAGCCGCGATCAAATCGCTAGCAGCTACCGTGAGTTGTTCACCGCCTATCCAGATTGTGCTGCAAAAATTCTTAATATCTTCGCTGGCGAGAACCAAGTCCTAGCGGAGGTCCGATGGACAGGAACAAATAAGGGTGACTTTCGCGGCACCCCGGCTACGGGGAAGTTTGTAGATATCAGGATCGCCTATATCTTCAAGATTGATGACAAAAAGATCCGGAGAATCACCGAATATTATGACGGTGCAGCGGTTGCCAGACAGATGGGACTTTCTCCGTGACTGTTCCTGAAGAGTCCTTTTGTCTGGAAGTATTCATCTTGGGATAAGGCTATCAAGATGATAACATCGGGATATCTTGGAAAGACTGGCGATGGGACAAGCAAGACAAAATATTGAAAGAGCCACAAGAGCAATTATCGACCTTGGAGCGATATCTCGTAACATTGCTGAAATACGGAAGAAAATCGGAAACAAAAGAGGCCTAATGGCTGTGGTCAAGGCCGATGGCTACGGCCATGGTGCTGTGGAGGTTAGCCGGGCAGCCCTCAGAAGCGGAGCAGACTTTCTTGGAGTTGCCCTGCCAGAGGAGGGTCAGCAGCTAAGGGGAGCAGGGATTGGAGCTCCCATCCTAGTTGTGGGGTTGATTCAACCGGAGGAAGCCTATAAAGTGGTGAAGTTCCGTTTGTCTCAGGCTGTCGCCTCTGTTGAACTTCTGGAGGCTTTGAATCACGAAGCCAGCAAGGTTTCTACCTGGATTAGCGTGCATGTTAAGTTGGATACAGGGATGGGGCGGATTGGAGTGAAGCCTGAGGACGCAGTTTCTTTTGTGCGCAAGGTCAAGAGCTTTAAGAATCTAAATCTTGAAGGATTGTTTAGCCACTTTTCTTCAGCAGACGAGAAAGACAAGACTTTCTCAAAGCGCCAGCTTCAACTTTTTGACCAGGTTATCGCTAACCTTCATCTTGCTGGCATCGAAGTACCAAAAAAACATATAGCAAATAGCGCGGCGATCCTGGATCTTCCTCAATCCTATTATGATATGGTGAGGCCAGGGATCATGATCTATGGTCTCTATCCCTCCAGAGATGTTAGTCACAGTATTGAGTTGGAACCTGCTATGACCCTGAAAACTAAGCTCTCCGAGGTCAAGGTAGTTCCTCCCGGAACCCCTATCAGTTATGGAGGGACATTCATTACCCAGAAAAAAACTACGGTAGCAACCCTTCCTGTGGGATATGCTGATGGTTATAGTCGGCTGCTGTCCAATCGCGGCGAGGTGTTGATAAAAGGGCACCGAACTCCGGTAATCGGTACTATCTGCATGGATATGTGCATGGTAGATGCTTCCGGCGCGGGAGACGTTCGACCAGGGGACGAAGTAATCCTGTTCGGCGAAGAACTATCTGTAGACGAACTCGCAGCCAAAATTGGCACTATCAACTACGAGATAGTTTGTGGTGTGAGCAAGAGAGTACCTCGGATTTATATCCAATAAAAGGAGGTTGATGATGGCGAAGGTTTTAATCATTTATCACTCAAGGACTGGAAATACAGAAGCAATGGCCAAGGCAGTGGAGGCAGGTGTCAAAAGAGAGGGTTTGGAGGTTATCAGGAAAAAGATCGAGGATGCGAGTGTGGATGACCTCCTAGAGCCTGACGGCATTATCATCGGCTCTCCTACCTACTTTGCTGCTGCTGCAGCCGAAGTCAAAAAATTTATTGACGAGAGTATCAAACACTTTGGCAAACTGGAGGGAAAGGTGGGGGCTGCTTTCTCATCATCCGGTGACCTAGGAGGGGGCAGTGAGACGGCGATTCTGGATATCCTGCGGGCCTTCTTGGTCCACGGAATGATCATCCAGGGAGTTACATCAGGGGGTCACTATGGTCCGGTGTCTGTGGGTGCCCCCAGCCAAGAACGGAAGGAAATATGCGAAGCATTGGGAGCAAGGGTTGCCAAGCTTGTTAAACGGCTGGCATTAGCAGGGAGGCCAAGTCAGTGATTGTTGGTATTCCAAAGGAGCTGAAGGTAGCTGAGAGGAGAGTAGCTATCACACCTGCTGGTGTTCAAGCATTGGTGCAACAAGGACATACAGTTCTGATTGAGGCTGGAGCTGGCTTGGGAAGTGGCCTTCAGGATAAGAGTTATGTTCAAGCGGGTGCTGAGATTCAGCCATCTTCCGAGATATGGAACAACTCAGAAATGGTCCTCAAGGTGAAGGAACCTATCACGCCGGAGTTTGACCTGATGCATGAGGGGCAAATTATTTTTACCTTCCTCCATCTGGCTGCTGACAAAAATCTTACCCAAAAGCTAATGGAAAAGAGAGTTATAGGGATAGCCTGCGAGACAATTCAGACGGACAAAGGCTTCCTACCACTGCTGGCCCCTATGAGTGCTATTGCTGGGCGCCTCTCAATTCAGATGGGGGCATATTGCCTAGAAGCTAAAAACGGAGGCATGGGAATCCTGCTGAGCGGAGTCCCTGGCGTGCAACCAGCGCACGTGGTAATCCTAGGAGGCGGCATTGTGGGAATTAATGCTTGTTACATTGCGGCAGGGGTCGGTGCCCAAGTAAGCGTTCTAGATATCAACCTGCAACGCCTAGCCTACATCGATGAGGTGAGCGGTAGCAAAGTCATCACACTGATGTCGAATCAAACCAATATTGAAGAAGAGGTCATGAGTGCCGACCTCGTTATTGGGGCTGTTCTCATTCCTGGAGCCCGCGCTCCTAAGCTGATCTCCAAGGATCTAGTCAAGAGGATGAAGCAGGGGGCGGCTATCGTTGATGTTGCAGTTGACCAAGGAGGATGTTGTGAGACCACACGCCCGACGACCCATGAGAACCCGACCTATGTGGAGAAGGGCATTGTTCACTACTGCGTAACCAACATGCCCGGAGCTGTTCCTCGTACTTCGACTTTTGCCTTGACCAATGCTACCCTACCATACGTGCTGGAGATCGCCCACAAAGGCTATGAAAGGGCTATGCAAGAGAACTCGGAGATAGCTAGAGGAATGAATGTGGTCAAGGGGAGTATAGTGCACAAAGCGGTGGCTGAAAGTCTAGGCTTGAGCTATACGCCATACGTAATTTAGATTCCAGTGGAAGATGGTGATAGCCGATTTGTTTAGAAAAAACTAGGATTTTTCTATCAAAGAAATCAAAAGGAGGAGAACCATGGGAAAACCAATCAGATGCAATAATATTGTTGCAAATTATAAGGAGATGCAGAAAACCAAACCTTATTTGACTTTCGAGCATGGATTGGAAGCCATGCTGACAATCTGGAC
>CAYWDP010000093.1:0-7486 GCA_964457045.1 uncultured Dehalococcoidia bacterium | reverse complement strand
ACACAGCAGTCAGCGCAGCAATTGCAGATGAACCAATTAGGGTCATAGCTGTGCACCAGGCCATCCTCATTGCACTTCCGCAGCAGTTCGACAGCCTGCTCATAGGTGATCTCCCGGGCCATACCGTGTTCGACACCCCACCGGCCCGCATTGCCCAAGAGGAGACACGTTTCCAGCAGGTGGTGGCAGTGATTGCCGGGGTCAGCCACCCAGTGTGGCAAGCGGCAGGAACAGGTGGAGACACTCCAGTAGCCTGCCTGCTTCATCATCTCGGCGACGTTCTCAGACGGCTGGGCGTCTTCGGGTAGTGCAGCGGGGGTGGCCCAAACGCGCGATGTAGGGAATCCCAACGCGGGTAAGGCCTTGGTCGCCCACTCGTATTGAAACTTCCGCATGGCCTTCAACAATTGCACCGAATAAGGAAATCTTATGTTGCCCCAAGCGCCTGTCTCGATGAGTCCCGGCCCACCGATCCCTACTGCCCTGTAATTCGGGTCTTCTCTGCCAGGGCTAATCCACATGGTGCCTTTGTCCGCCATGGTGTTGAGCATCTTTCTTAGCTTTTCCCTCTCGATCCCCGTCCTCTCCTGAACTTGATCGAGCTTTATTCCCTTGAGACCCACTTTGACAGCCAGATCAGCTTCCTCCGGCGTGTATTGCAGACGCAGAACCTCCATAATTGAAGGGGCATACGAAATCCCAGGGGGAATTTGGTCGAACATTTTCGCCAGCCGCTCATAGAGAACCTCGGATGTCATTACTTTGCCTCCTTATTCAGTGAATTCTTGGAACAACTGGGCTAGATTAAGACCAAGGCATCATAGTGCTTTATCGTCTCTCTAAACAGGTATGGCTGATCTCTTTCCTTGCTGAGGGATGTACCACGGCGAAGGGTACCACCAGTCACCTGGCTCAGCGATACCGTCCTCGATGAGGATATGCATCAGGTTATAGGGAATGGCCATCAGGCACAAGCCACCAGGGTGACCCGATGTCTGGTGGCAAAGGTAGAGCCCATCTATGGGGGTACGGTATCGAGAAAGCTCGGGTAAAGGACGCTGGGTCCACCACTGATCCTTGCAGGGGCGGATGCCGTACCATGAACCACCCATCAGCCCCGTATTGCGAAACTCGGAGTCATAGGGAGTACCGGCCCATTGGTTGACGATGTTATCCGAGTCGACGTTCTCCACTACCTCGCTGAGGGCTTGGCGCATGTATCCATTTATCTCGTCCCTGATCTTATTTAGGCCATCGGGCTCTTTCATGTGAGGCTCTGGGGTGGGAACCACGATGTCCATAGGACCTTCTAAAAAGCGGCCGGGGACGGTGCATTGTGGGTCAGTAGGACTGTATTGCCCGCTCCCGACGATCAGCCACATCACCCTATCAGGGGGTACGCTCGGCTTGCCCCGCCGGCCAAGCTCGTCTGCCACGTTATCAAAATAGATCTCCCGCGAGTCGCAGGGGTAAATCCCACCATAAAAAATCCCTGAGCGACCCCATCCTGATCGGAACTTGGGACGATAGCGAAAGGGCTCACGAGTGAGGAACTGAGAATGGTAGAGGCCTCCCCCCTTGAGGCTGACGTCCTTTATTCGCTGTATGAAGCTGGCATCCAGGTGCCGTGGCCCGATAAGCTTGAGGAAGGTTTGTTTAATGTCGGTGGCACTGATGACCGCCCTGCTCGCCCAGATCTTCTTTCCCCTCCCAGCAGCGTCGTCTCTGAGGCGCACTCCTACTGCTCTTCCGTTGCTGACAATGATCTCATCTACAGGACAACAGGTGCGCACTACAGCTCCGTGGGCTATGGCGCAGCGCAAGATGGCATGGTAATAGCCATGCATGTTACCACGCGGTCCGACAACTCTATCGAAATATCCAAAGGCGACAACACCGCAGAAAGCCGGGATACCCATTCCCTGAAAGTGACCGTGAGCGGTTTCCAGCGCAGCCAGGTATGCTGCATGTACCTTGAGCGGCTCGCTCTCCAGATACTCGTCCATGAGGTCAAACAGGGTCATCTGGAGCAACTCCTCAGTCCATACATCTGGCTGCCGCTCTTTATAAACCTGCATGAAGGGGATGTTCTCGGCTGTTGGCTCGATTTCAGGGGGATGTGGCGGGCACCAAAAGACAGCGCGCGCTAGGTCTTTGGTAAACGGAGGCTGAGCCTGGGCACCACTTAGCTTGGTCCAACCCTGCATGTCCTTCTCAGTGGTTCGCACCCACCCATCCGTGGTCATCACATAGGGCGGTGGTTTTCCTTGAAATAGTGCGGTGGGGGACCACTGCATGCGGAAACCGTATTTCCACAACTCCAGTTGCTCCCAGCCAGGAGCCGGTCCGGCGCAGTTAGCAATAGCATGGGGGCTGATACGCACACCAGCTATGGGCTCAGTGTTCTCCTGTGCTCCTCCACCCTCCGGCCTCTCCTCCAGCAAGCAGACGCTCAATCCGCACTTAGCCAGATAGGCTGCCGCCGTTGTGCCATTATGGCCGGCACCTATAATGACAATGTCATACCTTTCTTCCGTACTCATACGTAGCCCCACCCCCTCCCATAGTCGAATATTACTCTGGACGACAGTCGCAACGATGAAGAGATTATGGAACCATTCTTTTTAGTATCTCCTCAACAGCTACCACGCTCGGTGAAGTGTGAGGAAGATCAATTATTGGCTTACCAACAGAATCGTATTTTGTTATGTTTTCATCCTCTGGAATACAACCGAGAATCTCTAGACCCAATTGTTTGGCCCTTTCTGTTATCAGCTCATTACCCCCTTTCGATCTATTGATGATCAAACCTGTCTGGGTGAACTTCATGGCTTCATCTCTTTGTACAACTTCCCTTATGGCGCCTGCAGCTTGAATCCCTCTGATTGAGGCATCCGTAACGATTAGCAGGACATCAACGCCCTGCACCACCCTCCTATTCACTTGCTCAGGTCCTGCCTCGCAATCAATAAGGGTTATATCGAAGTGATGTGAGAGACTGTCTATCCCATACCGTAGGAGGTCATTAACGGAGCAGTAACAACCCGGTCCTTCAGGTCGACCCATTACCAGTAACTGGAACCCGTTCCCTGACTGAAGAATATCCGCTATTACCAGGCGAATATTCTTATCCCCTATCTCAGCCCTCGCTTCTGGATTTTCAATTATTTGCCGTCGAATTTCAGCCACAGTTTGGCCGATCTTTGTTCCCAGCGCGTAGGGCAGGCCCACAGCAGAGTCTGCATCGATAGCCAGAATTTTGAAGTCCCCAGTTCTGGCCAGGAGCCTCGTCATTATGGCGGTCAGGACTGTCTTGCCACTGCCACCTTTGCCGGTTATGGCTATCTTCTTCCCCTTTTTTCCTAGGGACGACATCTCCACGTCTCCAGTCTCATATACAGCGTTTTGCCAACTTTTCTGCTGCCATAAGTGTCACGCATGGGGCAACGATCTTGGCCCGTTGCTAACTACTTTCACAGAATCAGCTCAAAGAAAGCATCAAACTTGGCCTTGATAGCTTCTGAGGAGGCAACCCTGGGGTCAAAGAGATCGACTTCAAGGAGCAACGTTGGGATACCCAGCTCATCATAGATTTTGTCTTTTACCAGTTTCATCACAGCCCAGTTAGACTTACAGGCGACATGCCCGGCGAAGATGGCGGCATCTGCCTTATAACGCCTACACAGGTCAATCGTGGCATCTAAGTAATGCTCCCACGGGCCTCCGCATTCCCTCGTCATTGGCAAATAAGTCACTTTCTCCGCCAAGCCCCTCAGTATCTTCTCATAATCTGAAATATCTTCCACTGGCTTCATAACAAAATTGTTGTTCATATTGGCTACAGATACGGCTCCATACTGTCTTTCCAACCACACAAAGATTGACAAATCGAAGGCCGGTGCGCCGTAAATCCAAACCAGTCTGATCTTTTCCCGCCCCTTGGCTAAATGTCCTTCTTTCCTGGCTACTCGGTCTCTTGTCCATTCATATCTTCTTTTGAAATAGTCCGCAAGCTGAGGAGTCCCGGCCAAGCTCAAGACTATGCCGTACTCTGAAATGGTTTCAATACTCGAGTAAGGACAGGGTATGGCTTGTCTCAATTCGCTGATCTTAAGAATATACTGGTGAGCCATATTTGAGCACTCCATAACTTGCTTGAGTTTATCAACATCCAGTTTTCGCCTCGTTATCTCCTCTAATACTGATACTAATTTCTTTAATTCACCGGCCACATATTGGGAACCTCGCTCGCTCCTAAAATAGGGCATATCGATGCAAAAATAAGGAAAGCCAAAGTACTCGGCCATAACTGGATATGTTGCTAGATTGGAATCACAAGGATGGGAAGGGTGTACCAGAATATCCGGGATAGGTATATCCCCGGCTAAAGCCGCTCCAATAAGGACTTTATTATTTGAGCATACGTGGTCAGGAATATGCTCCTCAGCCATGTCAATATACTTAATTGCGCTGGCGGTTGGGGCCGTCAGCCCGGTCATAACATCTATGATGACTGGTACTATATCCATGGCCCAAAACAACTCTGAAATGACCCCAAAATTAACCCAGGCCACTGGTCTTCCTTCTTCTTTCGCTCTGCAGGCTCTCTCATAGTAGTCCGCCAGTAACTCATATACCCACGCCCACTCAGGGTGCTTCTCTCCATATCTCTCCGCCATACTATCCCTTATGAAGCCAATGTTGTCTGATACTTCCTTAAGCAGCGTTTTCTTCTCTTCCATCTCTTCAACTCTCCATCCTCTCCAAGAATGCCTGCACCCTGGTCCTAAGTTGCCCTGTGCCACCTAACATGTATTCCCTTTCAAGGGATAGCAAAGGTATGTTTGATTCCCTCAGCTTCTTCCGTAGATGGAGAAGCTGACCTCCCCAGAGGTCGCAGTACCTAATCCTTTGGAAAATCACCCCATCAACTTTAAACCCTTCAACCATCTCCTTCACGAAATCGTTTCTTTCAGCAACCTTGTCTACCATCCGAGGGCAAGAGGGGCGATTTAGATAGGACTTAGCAAGGCTAAGCATTAAATCACCCCCGATTTCGACGGGTTCCCAGAAGTATCTGCTTCCAAAGCAAAGGCTATCGGTTACCACTAACCCACCGAGGTCCTCTATTATCTCATAATAAGCTGGATTGTCACATCCACCGCTCCCAGCTATCATTAGCCTGGCCCTGTAGCTTGAGGTTCCTTCTCTTTCAGCAAGTTCCTCCAACAGTCTTCTTAATAGCTGATTATATTGGTCCTTAGGGGTCGTGGTCCCTGCTAGGACAACGCTCAGGCTTTCTGCTCCGGTCACGGGCGGATTCTCTCTCCGTCGAAGCTCGTATAATCTCTTTAACAGGCTCCTTGTCTCGTTATAAACATTAATAGCCTCGCTTAAGCTGGCTTCGGTGATTTCCACCCCAAAAGACCTCTCTATATTTCCTCTAAACTCACTCAGTTCCTCCTTGTACCAAGCGATTGCACCATCGCTAACCTTGTGAGGGACGCTGATAAAATGCATGAAAGGAAAATCTACTGTTTCTCTCAATACGTCATACAAGCGGCGGACGTGATCACAGCTATTTATAAAAACCAACCCGTCAAGAAATTCGTACTTCCCTTCAAGGGCAAACTGCAAACAAGAACGCACAAAGCTACAGTTAAGATGACTCATGTATACGTCTGCCGAGGTTGTCTCTGCACAGCCCGAGGCTCTTATCCTGTAAGGGAGCATATCGGCAGCATAGATAATCTCTTCAGGCACATAAGAGCAACAGAAGCCAACTACCTTTTTGCCTTTCCCTTTCCAATCCAGAACGGCTGGATTGACAAGATCACTGGCTAGACCAGTCAATTCTTCCAACGCGCTCATTTCCTAAACCAACCCCTTTCTTACAGAGCCAGATTTTGCATGGCTTTACCAATAACACTATGCCACCGGAATTTCCATTTCGACTCGCAATGAGAGAATCCTCGTCTCTATGAGGGTGTTTAGTTGTCATTGCGAGCAAAGCGAAGCAATCTCAACATTGCTTTGAGGGATTGCTTTGGCACTTCGTGCCTCGCAATGACAGTCTGAGTTACTAAACGCTCTCTCTATTGTCTTTGATACTGATGATATGCCTATCGCACTTGGCGGTCAAGTACGCTGCGGTATGCTTGCGATGCATCACCGCTTTTTTCTGGCCTATTCTTCAATCTACCCCACATTCGCCCCATTCCGTGAACGTCTCTCCACAACATGCCTGGAATGAGACAAAAGTTGCATACAAGGATTGTCTCCTGGCAGACAATAATCTTGTCTGGTACACAAAGACTAGGAGGGTGCAATGCCGCTTTATGAGTATCAATGTATGCGTTGTTCTACCGAATTTGAGGTCAAACGTAGTCTCGATGATGAATCGGCAGTTACCTGTCCTAGGTGTCACGCACAAGGGCGACGCATATTCTCACCTGTCCCCATAATCTTTAAGGGACCTGGATTCTATACTACAGACAATAGGAGGGATGGCTCAACATCCTAAGGGCCCAGGGATGCCGTTATTTCTCCGCCACCCATGCTTTCACTAATGGAGAAAAAGATGCCCATATTGATGCCGCAACTGCTACCATCCATGCTGCCAGCACTAACGCCTCGGGCTGTCAAACTTATGAAGGAGGCAATTCCTAATATACCGCCAGCTATGGAGGCTATGCTCCCGATCCTGGCAAGACAAAACCCCAAAATGCAGCAGTATACAGGTAAGAGGAAGTGAAGGAATCAATGCCTACGATAATCAGGTATGTCATTGCAGTTGTTGCCGGAGCTGTCGTTGGCGGGGCAATCGGGTATTTCAGCAGGTGTGTCGGAAGCACCTGAGGGGTGACCGCCAGCCCCTGGTCAGGGGCTATTTTCGGTGCTTTGCTCGGGCTACTGATTGCTGTATTTACTGTTTCTCGAACATAGCCAAGAGAACAAAAAGCCAATTTGTTAATCATTTTGGTTCCTACTTTAGTCACCTCTTGTGTCTTACTGAAGGTAATAGCAGTATGTAGCCCACTATAGCCTCGACCTCCAGCAAGCATTTTCTCTCTTTAGCTAAAGCCTAATACTAATACAGCCGCACCAAGAATATACTGATCCCTCGAATAGGTGAGCCGATTGCTGGAATCTCGTCGTTGCATTATAATGATGCCGCTCGCTCAGAAAACATGAGGCTTATTCTTTGGTCTAGCGGCTTCGCTGGACCGTAAAGGAGGGTGCTCTACATGGCAGATGCAAAGCAGCTCAAGGTTCTCTCCCCCAGCAAAATCGGCGGGCTCCAATTGCGCAATCGAGTGATTAGGGCTGGCTGTTTCGAAGGCATGTGTCCCGGCGGATCCCCATCTGATCCGCTGCTGGAGCACCATAGGGAGGTTGCCGCTGGTGGTGCTGCCATGACCACCGTGTCCTATTGCTCGGTGTCCTTCGATGGTCGTGGCTTTGACACTGAGATGTGGATGCGGGA
>CAYWDP010000092.1:0-7508 GCA_964457045.1 uncultured Dehalococcoidia bacterium | reverse complement strand
GTATAATTCTCATCGGTGAAGCCTCAAAATGCTGAATTTCTCAAGGGAGGTCTTCTAGGGTAAACCACCCCCTTTTCAGACCATATAACATTGCCTCAGAGCGGGAGCCCACTCCCAGTTTGTTGAAGATACTCCTCATATGGGCTTGAACAGTGCGCTCGCTGATAAAAAGAGCCTTACCGATATCCTTATTGCTTATGCCTTTAGCTGCGCTCTTGAGCACTTCCATCTCACGTTCACTCAAGGCTTCTACGGATCTGGCCGATGCCGGCTCAGCGACCGGCGAGCTAAAGCGGTTCATTATCTTGCGAAGGATTCTAGGGTGAAACATGGGCTCTCCGGCATAGACCGCCCGGACAGCACTAATCAGCTCATCGCCACTGACATCCTTCAATAGATAGCCAGCGGCGCCTGCTTCCAGCAGGCTGAAAATATATTCATCATAATCATAGCCAGTGAGGACGAGCACTATAGTCAATGGCAGGAGAGCCTTAATCTGCTTGGTAGCTTCGATGCCACTGAGTTTAGGCATAGCGACATCCATGATAATCACATCGGGTTTAAGTTGACTAGCCAATCGGACTGCTTCCTCGCCATCGCCAGCCTCGCCAATAACCTCAAGGTCTTGCTCACGTTCTAAAAGCTGGCGGGTGCCTTGCCGTACTACCACATGGTCTTCAACAAGCAGAATCCTGATAGTACTCATAGCATGCTTACTCTACTATCATTATAATCCGTCTTACCGATACCTTCAACTGCAGTGATTGCCCGATGCTATGAAGGCAAACATCTAGGCGGAAATGCCTAGTCATAAAGGCTTAGCCAGTGCGGGGCCGCCTGCGTTTTGGCAAAGACAAAAATAGGCACTAAAGCGGATGGCATCAGATTCCCGATATGGTTGAATAAAGGTGGAGAACGGGGATGGTGGTAAAGGGGGGACGACTCAGATAATAGAAGGAGGGGAGGAAATGAAAATAGGTGATGCGGTCAAAATTAGGGAATGCGATTCAATACCAGAGCTGGTGGGCAGAAATGCGGAGATAGTAGAGATGCAAATGCAAGAGTTCGAAAAATGTACTGTATATCCTTTATGGGTCAAGATAACCTCTGGCGAACGTGCCGGCAAGATTTACGGTTTTCGGGAGGATGAAGTGGAGATACTACCTAAGGGGGATGAGGCACAAGACACGAGTATTAAAAGGAGGGAGGAAACAATGAAGAAGAAAGTAATTGAACAGGTGGAAGAGATTGTCAAAAGCGTTACCACTGTCGAGGAAATTGCTGAGATTGAGAGGGTTATCGGCGAAGTAAAAGGGAAGATTCTACCGGAGCCAACCTTGGGCTTCTGGGAGGGGAAGACACCCTGCTGGGAGATGTTCCGTTGCCCGGAGGCGATGAAAACTGAGTGCCCTGCGTTTAAATACCGGTCTCTACCCTGCTGGGAAATAGAGGGGACATACAGCAAGCTGGATGACTATGGAGCCACTGGCCTAGATACCAGCATCTGTGCAGTATGCAGGGTTTACAAGAGATATGGCCACGGTGAGCCAATACAGATAAAACTCTTTGGCAAGGGCATTGATACCTCTTTGAAATCAATTGTGAAATCAGCAAAGAGGGAAGAGGATAGAGTTAAGCAGTAACGCTGAGTTGTGTAATACCATTCACCTCGGGGGCATATGCGGCGGTTAATGAGAGTATCCTAGTTTGTCATACATACCTTGCCTGCATTGTATTATAATGTGGCAAGAAAGCTCAGCTTGCCAAACAAGCTAATAATTATCACCGCAGCAGGAGGCAGAAGATGGAAGCAATAGAGAATGAAGCACGCCCACGGGAAGAGGTTGGAATCGGGTATGCCGGGAGAATCTTCAGACAAATTCAGGAGATGATTGACGATACCGGGGGGCAAACTGGCGCCCTTATTCGGGTGCTGCAGCAAGCGCAGGGACTAATTGGCTATCTTCCTGCGCCGGTGCTAAAGACTATCTCCAGGGATCTAAAGGTCCCCATTAGCGAAGTATACGGGATAGTCAGCTTCTATCACTTCTTTACTATGGTGCCCAAGGGTAAGCATGTTATCCAGGTCTGTATGGGCACTAGTTGCTATGTTAAGGGAGGGCAGAGGATTCTTGATACCTTTAAGAAGGAGTGGCGTCTTGAACCTGGGGAGATTACTCCTGATGGCAAATTCTCCTTGGAAACTGTTCGCTGCCTGGGTTGCTGTGGGCTATCACCGGTAATGGCTATTGGGGATGATGTTCATAGAAAGGTCAAGCCCAGCAAGCTAAAGGATATCATGGGTTTTTACCACTAGAAATAGGAAGGCGTAAAAGGATGAAGCTACTCCGGTCTGTAGAAGAGTTAGTGAATTTAAGGGAGCAAGTTCAAACAAGGCTGGCAGAGCAGGAAAAGAAGATTCAAGTCAAGGTTCATCTGGGAACATGCGGCATTTCTTCAGGGGCAAATAAGGTTCTGGAGACCTTTATTCGTGAGGTAGAGACCCGCAAGATATCAAATGTGGTTGTATTAAGGGCGGCGTGTATAGGGCTCTGTGGGCGAGAGCCAGTGACGACGGTTATTGACCCCAAAAACGGAAAGGTGATTTACTGCGACCTTGATGAGGACAGGGTTCCTCGAATTGTTGAGGAACACTTTGTAGAGGAGAGACCAGTTAAGGAATGGACTTTAGACCTGGACTCGCCCCTGTTTAAGTTGCAAGAGATAAGGGTGATGCATAATCAAGACCTCGACCCTATGGATATCGAGCAATATATTGCTAGAGGCGGTTACCAAGCCCTAGCCAAGGTCTTGACCCAGATGAAGCCGGAGGAGATTGTTGATGAGGTTAAAAAGTCGGGGTTGCGGGGTCGGGGAGGAGCAGGTTTCCCCACCGCCACAAAGTGGGGGTTCGTTCGCAACGCGCCCAGTGAGGAGAAATACATAGTTTGTAATGGAGACGAGGGAGACCCCGGTGCTTATATGAACCGGGCAGTTCTGGAGGGTAATCCTCATTCGATCATAGAGGGGATGGCTATCGGTGCCTATGCTATAGGAAATGTTCGCCAAGGCTATGCCTATGTCCGAGCTGAATACCCCCTTGCCATTGAAACCTTAAGTTACGCCATCGCCCAAGCCCGAGAATATGGGCTTCTGGGTAAGAATATCTTGGGAACCGACTTTGAATTTTCTATTGATATATTCCCTGGTGCCGGTGCTTTTGTCTGTGGCGAAGAAACAGCCCTTCTAGGCTCTATTGAAGGGGAAAGAGGGAATCCCCGTCAAAGGCCCCCCTTCCCAGCCAATAAAGGGCTTTTTGGCAAGCCTACCACTATCAATAATGTAGAGAGCTGGTCAAATATCCCCCAGATTATTTTGAGGGGGGCTGATTGGTTCTCAAGCATTGGCACCGAGAGAAGCAAAGGTACAAAGACCCTGTGTTTGGTGGGAAAGGTGAGTGATACTGGGTTAGTGGAAATTCCCCTGGGAACACCGCTGGGGAAAATTGTGTTTGATATTGGTGGGGGGATACCAGAGGGGAAGAAATTTAAGGCAGTTCAGATAGGTGGACCTTCCGGGGGTGTTATCCCCATTGAGCATCTCAATACTCCTGTCGATTATGAAGCTGTTACCGCTCTAGGGGCAATTATGGGCTCCGGTGGGCTCGTGGTGATGGATGAGGATAGCTGTATGGTGGATGTGGCTAAATTCTTCCTTGGCTTCACCGAGGATGAGTCCTGTGGTAAATGCACCCCCTGTCGAGCAGGGATACCCAAGATGCTGGAGATTCTAAACAAGATTAGCCAAGGCGAAGGAACAATAGAAGACCTGGATGTCTTGTCGGAATTGGCTGAGATGGTTGCCTCGGCATCCCTATGTGGTTTAGGGCAAACAAGTCCAAATCCAGTTTTAACCACACTGCGCCACTTCCGCGAGGAGTATGAGGCTCACATTATAGATAAAAAATGCCCGGCTGCCGTTTGCCAGGCTCTATTTAGAAGCCCTTGTCAACATACCTGTCCTGTGGAACTGGACATCCCTGGCTATGTCAGTTTGATTAAGGAAGGCAAGTTTGTTGAGGCTTATTGTTTAATCAAACAGCGCAATCCTTTCCCCGCCATATGCGGTCGAGTATGCCACCACCCTTGTGAGTTTAAGTGTCGTCGGGCTCAGATCGATGAGCCAATAGCAATCAGAGACCTGAGGAGGTTCGTTGCTGACTACGCCTTTGAGCATGGGGTTGAATATGTTCCCGAGGTGAAGGAAAAGAAAGAGGAAAGAGTAGCTATCATCGGGGCTGGTCCAGCAGGGTTGTCAGCAGCCTGGGACCTTGGCATAGAAGGGTATCAGGTTACTGTGTTTGATACCCTACCAGTAGCTGGTGGGATGCTGGCCGTAGGAATTCCTGAGTATCGTCTCCCCAAGGAAATCCTCAGAAAAGAAATCCATGATATAGAAAAGCTTGGGGTAGCTATAAGGTTAAACACACCTATTAACGATGTTGATTCCTTGTTAAAAGATGGCTATCAAGCGGTGTTCATCGCTGTAGGTGCTCATAAAGGAGTTAAGATGAAGATTCCAGGTGAAGACCTGGGAGGAGTCTATGACTCCATTGAGTTCCTGAAGGAAGCTAATTTAGGAAAAGAGATACAGGTAGGCAAGAAGGTAGCAGTTATTGGCGGTGGCAACTCAGCTGTCGACTCAGCTAGGGTAGCTTTAAGAAAAGGAGCTGAGGAAGTACATATACTATATAGGCGCGAAAGGAAGGACATGCCAGCTATAACTGAAGAGGTAGAAGCTGCCGAAGAAGAGGGAATCCATCTTCACTTCCTGACAGTTCCTACCAAGATTCTGGGGCATAATGGAAAGGCTACCGGACTTGAGTGTATCCGCATGGAGCTAAAAGAGTTTGACAGAAGTGGAAGGAGGACCCCTTATCCTATTGAAGGGTCTGAGTATACGGTAGATATCGATACAATTATTGAAGCCATAGGTCAAAGACCTGATACCTCTTTTATTAAGGGTAACGGAATCAAAATAGGAAGGGGTGGGACAGTGGCTGTAGACCGCCGGATACTGATTACTGAGAGAAAGGGAGTTTTCGCCGGAGGAGATGCAGTAACTGATCCACAGACGGCAATCGAAGCTATTGCTGCCGGGCAGAGGGCAGCCTCTTCTATAAAAAGATATCTCCAAGGAAAAGAGTTTTCGCCTTTAGTGGAGCGTGATGGCTATAAACCGATTGCTATCCCTTCGCTGCCGCCAAGCGAGGAGGAGACACAGGAGAAGGCTAGGATTAAAGCCGACGAAATTCCTATGAGCGCTAGAAGAACCTCCTTTAAGGAAATAGTTTTGCCCTACAGCCCGGAGCAAGCCAGAGAAGAAGCCTCTAGATGCCTGAGATGCGACCTTGAGGTTGGAGGGTAGGCAATGAGCGAGATAACCTTAACCATCAATGGTAGACAGGTTAAAGGGAAAGAAGGAGACACTGTTCTTGAAATTTGCCAGGCTAATGGCATTGATGTGCCTACTCTCTGTCACCTTGACGGATTAAGCGATGTCGGTGCCTGCCGAATGTGTGTGGTGGAAATCGAGAAGGAGAGGAGACCGGTTCCTGCCTGCACCTATCCCGCCAGAGATGGGCTAGTGGTGAAAACCAACACTGAGCGGCTGGAGAAATACCGCCGCCAGATGTTGGAGCTTATCTTTACCGAGCGCAATCATTTTTGTATGTTTTGCGAGCAGAGCGGAGACTGTGAGCTACAGAAATTAGCCTACCGATACCAGATGGATAATGTGCGTTACCCTTATACTTTCCCTGCTTTACCTGTGGATTCATTAAGTGACTACTTGGTGATAGACCATAGCCGCTGTATTCTTTGTGGTCGCTGCATCCGGGTCTGTAGCGAGATAGCGGCAAGCCATACTCTGGATTTTGGTAAGCGTGGCTGGAGAACACTGGTGGGTGCCGACTTGGAGCAACCACTGGGTGAGTCATCCTGTGTTTCCTGTGGTGCTTGTGTGCAGGCATGTCCTACCGGTGCTATCTTCAGTAAAGTCAATCTTTACAAAGGCAAAACGGATGAGTGCCGGCAGATAACCACTGTTTGTCCTGCCTGCGGAGTTGGCTGTGAACTGAATGTAATGGTGAAAGACAATAACCTGGTGAGGATTGAAGCGCCAAGGTTAACCGAGCCAAGGGGACCACTGTGCCCAATAGGACGTTTTGAGTTGCTTTATCAAACTCCTCCCAGGGTCACCTCTCCCCTGGTGCGGGGTAAGCAAGGCGAACTAGAGGAGTGTTCTTTAGATAGGGCAGTACAGGTAATCGCTGAGAGAATAAGAGAGACAAGGGACGGTTTCGCTGGCATAATATCCACCAGAACCCCGAATGAGACGCTTTCATTATTCCATAAGTTCATCGGTGAGGTAGTAGGCAGCGATTGGATTGATACCCGAGACGGAGGAAGTTATCGGATAATTACCGAGGGCATCAGGCAGTTTCAAAATAAAGTAAAGGGATTGGACATTGAGTGTCCTATTGAGGAGATACTGAAGGCAGATTGCATTCTTATAGCCGGAGCCAATCCTGAGGAAACCCATCCCATCATTGGCACTCTGGTACGCCGAGCAGTAAGCCAAAGGAAAGCAAAGCTTATAGTAATAGACCCGTTGCGAGACGTTTTCCCTCTTTGGACCGACCTTTGGCTTAAACCGAGGGCGGGTAGCGAAGGGGTTCTTCTTAATGGGCTAGCCGAGATTCTTATTGACAAGGGTCTAGTTCAGCAGGGAAAGATACCAACAGAGCTTGTGTCAGTCCTGAGCCAGTATAAGACGGGTGAAGTGAACCGGGCTACAGGTATAGAAGAGGAGAAGCTGGAGCTGGCGGCAGAGATATATGGCCGAGCTGAGCGGGGGGTTATCATCTACGGAGAAGGGTTACTGGAGAGAGATGCCCCAAACCTTGTCACCATCCTTCTCAATTTGGCTAACTTAACAGGAAATCTGGAGGGGGACAGGCTAAGGGTTATCTCGCTTAAACCCGGCGCTAATAGTCGTGGTGCCTGGGAGCTGGGGTTAGCCAAAGGTATAAAGCAGAACAAGCCGAAAGGGCTCTATTTGCTTCTTGCTGATGAGCCGGTGGATGAGGAACTATTGAACTGGCTTGAGGGAATAGATTTCCTGGTAGTGCAGTCCAGTTATCGCTCCCCGGCTACATCTATGGCTGATGTGGTTCTGCCCTCGCCCATCTGGGCGGAAAGAGACGGTAAATATATTGCTATGGATGGGCGCATTCTTGAATTAAAACAGGCGCTTCGATCCAGAGAAGGTCTACCTCAGGACCAGGAAATATTGATAGAAATTTCCAAAAAGTTAGGCCGCAGGTTGAGCTCAACCTAGGAGGTTAATAGTGACAAAGGTTAAAGTCGCTACAGCGTGGTTGGATTGTTGTTCTGGGTGCCATATGTCTTTCCTGGATTTGGATGAGGCACTTATTGGTCTGGCAG
>CAYWDP010000091.1:0-7518 GCA_964457045.1 uncultured Dehalococcoidia bacterium | reverse complement strand
GCCGCTGAGTGTGGGGGTATTGTCCTTGGTGGGGTCAGGGGAAAGCGCTGCCAAGGTTACTGAGGGAGCCCCAGTGTCGATAGTGAAAGTAGCGGTAGCATAATTAGCCGTGGTAGTAGTATTCGCTGCTGTATCAATGGCTCTAACCTGGACCAGGTGCTCGCCGTCATCAAGTTCAGCAATGGTGAAAGTAAAGTCTTCACTGAGTTCATCCCAGGCTCCATCATCGGGTTTTGCCCCATTGGGATCATTCTTGGGTATCCAGCCTCCGCTATCAATCATATACTCTACTGAGTCTATGTAAGTGCCTGGGGCGGTGGCAGTGGCTGTCCCGGTGAAGGTGGGGGTATTGTCATTAGTATAGTTGGGAAAGGGGTCGAGGCTCACTGATGGTTCACCGTAATATATCAGCAGTAATTCGTCCCATAATGTATCTGCTACATTTTGGGCAGCTGTCTTAATTTGCGTATCTAAGGTATACAACTCCACTAGCCGAGCAAAGTGATATAGGTTGTCAAGATAGACCGTGAAGGTCCATCTAGAGAGGCGGCTAGCTGCTGCTGATGGGGTACTGAGCAGAAGGGCTATAATAAAGGCTAACCCTATGGACAGCAGTTGCAGCTTTCTCACTTTTCTTTGGAGCGCTTAGGGCGAGGGGCCTTGCCCTTCCGATACAATTTGGCTTAATTTACTACCCCACCCAGTTCTCTGTCAAACTTACTCAGGCTGTCTAAAAAGCTCCCCCTTGTAGGGGAGGGGCTTGTCCCCTCCCAATTTGCGGGAGCCCACAAGGGGCTCCCCTACAGAGGTTTTTGGACAGCCTCTGCTGAAGCCTTTGTTAAGGGGTGGGTCAGTGGTATAATGGTGGCGGGCTTTCCCGGCAAAGCGATTATGTTCACTCATCTCCATGTCCATACTGAATATAGCCTCCTCGATGGGCTGTGCCGCATCCCTCATCTAGTTTCCCGAGCGAAGGAGTTTGGCATGGATAGCTTGGCTATCACTGACCATGGTGCCATGCATGGGGTGATTGATTTCTATCTTCAAGCCAAAGAAGCAGGCATAAAGCCGATTATCGGCTGTGAATTCTATGTGGCGGTATCAAGTCGGCAGCAACGGATCTCTGCTGAAAAGGATCCCTATCACCTTATTCTACTGGCTAAGGACAAGGAGGGTTATCAAAATCTGATCACGCTGTCTACAAAGGCTCACCTGGAGGGCTTCTATTATAAGCCAAGGGTAGATAGGGAGCTTCTGGCTCAGCACCATGAGGGACTTATTGCCCTCTCTGGCTGTGCTCATGGGGAGATACCTCGCCTTATCTTAGAAGGGCGCTACCAGGAGGCAAGGGAAAGCGCCCTATGGTATAAGCAGGTCTTCGGGGATTACTACCTGGAGATTCAAAGGCATCCTATTCCAGAGCTAGAGCAAATCAATCAGGGGCTCCTTTCCCTTGGCAGCGAGCTGGATATCCCTGTGGTGGCTACCAGCGATGTTCATTATGTGGACAAACAGGATGCCTCATGGCATGACCTTCTCCTCTGCATCCAGACCAACACCTCTATCCATGATGAGCGGCGAATGAAGATGGCAGGGGACTTCTTTTACCTCAAAAGCCCTCAAGAGATGGCAGAGCTTTTCTCTGACATCCCTCAGGCTTTAGAGAATACCCAGCACATTGCCCAGGCATGCCACCTGGAGCTGGAGTTTGGCCGGCTTCACCTCCCCGAGGTTGACCTGCCTCAAGGCAAAACGGCTGACGAACACCTGGCTGAGCTTTGCTGGCAAGGTTTGGCCCAGCGCTATCCCCACCCTACCCCTGAAGTGGAGGGCCGCCTGAAGTATGAGCTGGAGGTTGTTCGGCAGACCCGATTTGCTCATTACTTCCTGGTGGTGTGGGATATCGTCTCCTTTGCTAGACGACATGATATCCTCTGCGGGGTGCGGGGGAGTGCTGCTGCCAGCCTGATTCTCTATTGCTTAGGTGTTACCGATGTTGACCCACTGATACACGGGCTTGTTTTTGAGAGGTTCCTCAATGTGGAGCGCAAAGAGATGCCAGATATTGACCTTGACTTTCAGGATGACCGCCGTGACGAGGTCATCTCCTACGTAGCTCAAAAGTATGGTCATGACCATGTGGCCCAGATTATTACCTTTGGTACTTTGGGAGCCAGGGCAGCCCTGAGGGATGTGGGGAGGGCTTTAGGTATGCCTTACCCGCAGGTTGACCAGATAGCTAGGCTGGTGCCCTTTGGGATAGGGATGACTCTGGAGAGGGCCTTGCAGGAGAATAGCGAACTACATCGCATTTACCAGGAGGATTCTGTGGTGCATGGGCTGGTTGACTCGGCGATGAAGCTTGAAGGAGTGGCACGTCATGCCAGCACCCATGCTGCTGGTGTGGTCATATCTAAGGAGCCTTTAGTCGAATATGTGCCTCTCCAGCAAGTGAGTAAAGGCAATGCTAAGGGTATGGTGATGACCCAATTTAGCATGGAGGATATATCTCGGATCGGCTTGCTCAAGCTTGATTTGTTAGGGCTGGCTAACCTCACTATCTTAGCTAGAGTGAAGGAAATCATAGCTCAAAATCGAGGGGTGGACCTCGACCTATCTCACCTTCCCTTAGATGATGCCAAGACCTTTGAGCTTCTTTCCTCAGGGGAAACCAGCGGTGTCTTCCAACTGGAGGGAGGGGGGATGAGGCGCTACCTCAGGGAATTGAAACCGGCTAACTTCAGCGATGTTGCTGCTATGGTGGCACTCTATCGCCCCGGTCCAAAAGAGCATATCCCTACCTTCGTCAGAGCCAAGCAGGGCTTGGAGCCCATCGATTATCCCCATCCTGCCTTGGCTGAAATCCTGGAGGAGACTCATGGCGTCATTGTCTACCAGGACCAGGTGTTGCTTATTGTGCAAACCTTTGCCGGCTACACTTTGGGGGAAGCCGATATAGTGCGTAAGGCGATGGGAAAGAAGATCCCAGAGATAATGCGAAAGGAGAGACTCCGCTTTATTGAGGGAGCGAGGGAGAAAGACTTTTCCCGTAAGGTAGCTGAGGGAGTCTTCAACCTTATTGAACCCTTTGCTGGCTATGCCTTTAACAAAGCCCACAGTGTCAGTTATGCCATGATTGCCTATCAGACTGCTTATCTTAAGGCAAACTACCCGGTAGAGTATATGACTGCTCTCCTCACTACTAACAGTGGTCAGCAGGAGAAGGTAGCCATGGCTGTGGCTGGCTGTCAGCGGCTAGGCATTAGGGTTTTACCCCCTGACATTAATAAGAGCCAAGCCAGCTTCAGCATTGAAGGAGATGGTGAGCCTGCTATCCGTTTTGGGCTAGCCGATATAAAGAATGTAGGGCTTAGCGCTATCACCCCTATCCTAATAGCTCGAGAGGGAGGTGGACCGTTTAAGTCTATAGAAGACCTTTGTCGAAGGGCTGACTTGCGCGGTATGAATAAGAGGGTGATGGAAAGCCTGATCAAGGCAGGGGCAATGGACTCTCTGGGCAATCGAGGGGCATTGCTTCATCGAGTTGATCGTATCCTCTGGCTATCGCAGCGGGAGCAGAGGTTACAGGAGACAGGGCAAGCCAGTATGTTTGACTTATGGGGGAAGAGTGTTGCCATGCCTCTACCAGAGATAGAGTTAGAAGAGATTGATACTCTCCCAAAGGAGAAATTGAAATGGGAGAAGGAATTATTAGGGGCATATCTCTCGGATCACCCTTTCACCCAGGCTGCCCGCCACTTAGCCTCAGATACCACAGCTTTTTGTGGACAAATTGAGGCTGAGATGATAGGGCAGGTGGTGACCGTAGCGGGCATGGTTACTTCGTTGAGGCATGGATTTACCAAGAGCAAGCGTCCTTTTGTCACCGCAGTTCTAGAGGACCTGGTAGGCAGCGTTGAGGTTAGTTGCTGGGCAGAGCTTTATCAGCAGACAGAAAAGCTTTGGGTGGAAGGTAACATACTTCTGGTTCAGGGAAGGGTAAGGGCAAGGCAAGAGGGGATGCAGTTGGTTTGCCAGCAGGTTCACCAATATCGCCCTGAAGCAGATGTAGGGGAGGGGCTTGTCCCCTCCCTGGCGGAGCCTTCGCCAAAGGGGAGGCAGCTGCTAATTACTATAGCTCAAACGGAGAACGAGCAAGAAGACCTGGCGCGACTCTATCGCCTTTTGGATACTATCAGGCATTACCCTGGTGAGGATGAAGTGGGTCTGGCGATCGCTACCAGCGAGGGGCTAGTTAACCTGGAGATGCCCAATGTGGCTACAAACTATTGCCCCGAGCTTCACCAAGAGTTAGTGGAGATAGTGGGGGAAGAGGGGCTAATTGTAGAGGATAGATTCTGAGAGCGGAGGAATATGCACGGTAACCTTATAGCTCTGTCAAAAGATACTCATTAGGGATGGTTGCGATATGAATTGATCCATGGTCTTCCAATCTTTCAGGCCACACCACCGCGGAGGCGGTGATACAGATAGAAATGGGAAACCCGAAAATGTAAATAAAGGAGGTGCTAAAGATGGGTAAATTAGATGGAAAGGTGGCTTTGATTACTGGAGCAGGGTCTGGAATCGGGCGAGCCACTGCTCTTCTCTTTGCCAAGGAAGGTGCTAAGGTGGCGGTGGTCGATTGTGTTCCGGCAGGCGGACTGGAAACGGTCAGGATGATCAGGGAAGCCGGAGGGGAGGCTAGTTTCATTGAGGCTGATGTCTCCAAATCAGCAGATATCCAAAGGATGGTCAATACGACTATAGACACATATGGGCGAATAGACATCCTTTACAATAATGCTGGTATTACGGGGACAGTTGCTCCCACAGCAAAGCTCACAGAAGAGGATTGGGACCTTGTGATTAACACTGACCTTAAGAGTGTCTTTCTCGGCTCAAAGTATGCCATCCCGGTTATGCTTAAACAGGGTGGAGGTGTCATCATCAGTACTTCATCTACAATGGGGCTGGGCGGAAAAGCAAATATAGCTCCTTATTGCGTTTCCAAGGGAGGGATTATCCTATTGACCAAAACGATGGCTGCGGAGTACGCTAGGCAAAACATTCGGGTCAACTGTATCTGCCCGGGTATAATCGAAACGCCAATGACAGAATCCTACATCCCCCAACTTCAGATGCAGTTCATACCGCTAGGAGAAGTAGCAGGGAAGGCTGAGGATGTTGCCCGGGCTGCTCTCTATCTGGCATCTGATGATTCTGCATATGTCACTGGGACGGCTCTGGTAGTCGACGGCGGCTGGACAGCCGAGGTAATGCTGCCTTTCAAAGAACCGCCTGCCCAGGGGTGAATGGTTTTCCAAGAAGATACTCATTAGGGGTGGTTGCCATATGAATTCCTTCATAGTCATGTGTCTGCCCTAATGAATAAGTTTCAACCAACTTTTATCCACCGCTTGATTCCTTCTATAGTTGATAGTCCTCGGACAACTGCCACATTCCTATGAATTCACGGCGAAACTTCTCGTATTTCAAGCAATCGGCGTACATATTGTAAACATCCTGGGAGAACTCCTTCCTTAACACTTGCTCCCTCTCTTTCCTCCACCAATCCCTGGCATCGACTGACCTCTCCCTCCGCCTGTTGCGCATCTGCTGCCGCAGCTCATCGGTCTCAGCCGCCTTTACCTTACCGTTTTCGTCAGTCACCGCTCCGTAAATAGACTTGGCCACATCTGCCGTAACCCAGCCGTAGTGTATGTCGTTCTCAATCAGGCTGAAGTCTCTCTCCAGAGGATCGCCCCAGCCACCCATGGCGGTGCTGGCACTGGCAAATATGTCGCCGTCTTTGCACGGAATGTTGGGAGTGGCAGTGTTATAGACCTCCACACTACCAGCCTTCAACTTGCCCTCTTTAATCCACTCCCTCACCTCAATGAAATCCCTGGGATAGGGCTTGCCCTCCTTTAGAAGTTCCTTCATATTGGTATCGTGGGCAAAGAGAACGACATCGTTGGGTCCCGGATAGCCGCCACACATCCCGATGCCAGCCCGACCCATTCCGCCACTGGAGGCAAAAACGGCTACGATTAAAGCCTGCCCCGGGTCAGTGATCATCTGACACATACCTATTCCCAGGCCACCTCTGAACTTGCCATGTCCGCAGTAATTGGGCACCAACTTTTTGCCTATATTCAGATTGGTTGGCTGCAAGAATTCACCCAGCTCAGTCTCACCCTGGTCTGGAGCCGGATTGGGTGAGCAGACTGAGGCAGGCACTCCGTCTCTGTAGGGAAACGCTTTAGAACTGGAGCAGGTGATCAGACTCATATCGCCGCCGGCCCACCGGAATCCATCAGCCATTACACCAGCCAGTCCATATCCGACGCCGTCGCACTCTCGTCCTAAACACTCCTCGAGAAAGCCCCTGGCGAAAAATGAGTAGTTGAGGGTGCTGTGAAACATGAAGACGTATTTGCCAACCTCGGCAAGAGACATGACTGTAGCCGCAAAGGGGTTTTGCGGGTTGAACATACTGCCCGGAGGCAGATTCCACTCGGTCATATACATCAGAGATGAATTCAGGGTGGCGGTGTAGGCGAACATCGGCCAGGCGCCGATCGAGGTCAGCATCCTTACGGCAGGCTCATAGGCATTACAGTGAAAATCGTTTTCGCTGGTCAAGCCTTCCAAGTCCATGAACAGGCTGCCATCAGAGCGAACGTGAAATTCCCCAGGCTCATGGATGATCCAATCCCTGTTAGAGGCGGCAAACAGCTTGCCCACCACCCCTTTGTACTTCACCATGCTAAGGTTAAGGTAGTGGTATATTCCTGGGACTGCCTGAGTCTTAATCCTTTGTACCAGCAGTCGCCTCTCCCTCTCGATGATTTCCTTCAAGCCCTTCCTGAAATAGTCAACCCCGAACTCTTCCACAACCTCCAGAACCCTGTCATGCAATGCCACCGCTCCGGCAGCCCTCATCTTGTCATCTAGGACGTTGAATGCCTCTGTGCGTGTCCGCCTCTTCCAGTGCAACTCCCACCACTTATGCTGCTTAAAATTGGCCCCTGTCTTGGTAGGTGGATAGGTAAATCCATCGGTGAAAACGCTGGGCGAAATAGTGCCAAGACCGCCAGGCTGGAGGCCGCCCACATCGGTAATGTGGTTCAGCCCCACCGTCCAGCCGATCAGTTCATCTTTGTAGAATATCGGCACCCAGGTGTAACAGTCCGCATTATGGGGAGCGCCATAGAGAGCGTCATTGGTGCCAAAGATATCCCCTACGTTGATACCGGGGTCATCTTCAAAACCTAGCTCGGCTATGGAACGGATCATAAAGGGGAAAGATTGGATATGGCCAGCCAGCCCATAGGAAGCTGAGGTAACATCCCCCTCCGGGGTTGCTAATAAGAACAACAGCTCGCCCTGGACCAGGGACATGGGATTGGCTGATATCAACTTGGCCATCTCTCTGGCATTTATGCAGGCAGCTACCAACCTCATTTGGAACCTCATGAATTTTGCCGGATCACTTTCCACTAGCTCCAGTTT
>CAYWDP010000090.1:0-7589 GCA_964457045.1 uncultured Dehalococcoidia bacterium | reverse complement strand
TTTGAAACACTCATGGGCCGCATTGAAAGCGCTGCAGAAATCGATCAGCTTGTGGAGGAGTGGACGGCAAATCATTCGGCTGAAGAGGCGATGACGAAACTGCAGGAGGCTGGGGTGCCTGCCGGAGTAGTGCTAAACGGTCGTGACTTGTTTGAGAACCCCCAGCTCAGTGCTCGAGGCTTCTATAAGGAGCTAACCCATTTGGAGATAGGTCCCCATCACTACCCATCACCCCCCTTTAAGCTGTCGAAGATGTTCGGAGAGCCTCGGATGGCTGCTCCCTGCTTAGGTCAGCACAATGAGTATGTGTGTCGACAGATCTTAGGAATGAGTGATGAGGAGTTTGTTCAATTGCTCAACGAGGGGGTTTTTGATTAGGTCTTGTCGAGTTTGCTTAGAACATAACGCAGGCTGGACCCCTTGACAACCTAGCTACTATACAGAGGGTGTTTCTCCTCTCTTAGCTCCTGCTTTGGCATAATTGGGGGTCTAAGGAATGAGCGGGCAGGAGTCATATTTGCTTGAAGTACTCGATGTCGTGAATGGTGCCCCTTCGCTGCTCTTTGAATACAGCCTTGACCCTGGCGCCCACAGTTATCTTCTTTTCGTCGGTCTCATCAAGCCAATGCATCAAGCAGGTATCTGCTCCGTCCAGCTTAACGTATACATCGGTGCGGGGTACTTTTATCGGCTTTCCTGTATTGGGATCAATATAAGGGAGCTTCACTACCGTAAAGGCGTAGATGTATCCCTCAGTTCCTAGGTCTACCCATTCATCCATGGTCACAAAGCATCGTCCACAGACTTCTCTCGGTGGCACGTAGACTCTGCCACAGCGGGAACACTTAATGCCCAAAATCGTCTTCTGGTCTCTGAGCCCAAGGAGGAATTTGCTCATGTAATGGCCACAGTGCCAGTAGTAGACGTGTTCGGCTTCCCCGGAGCTGATCTCCAGGAGTTCCTTCTCGCTACCCCCTTGTGCACTCATTATTTGTCCTCCTCTGTCAGCTTATGGCTTCGCCGCTCTCAATATGGTAGCCTCAAACCAGTAACAGGAACCGAAGGCAGTGGCCATAGCCGTCTTTACGTTGGGTACCTGCCTATTGCCTGCTTTACCCATAACCTGGAGAGCTGCCTCTCCTATCCTGATCAGGGCCGTAGCTCCAATAGGATTGGTCGAGAGTACACCACCCGATGGATTTACTGGAAGTTCTCCCTCCATGTCGAAGACGCCTCTTCTGATCAGGCTGGGGGACTCACCCCGGCCACAAACCCACATGTGTTCCATCCATATCACGCCACAGGTGGAAAAGGGCAGATAGAGCTCCATCACATCTATCTCTTTGAGCGGGTTGGTGATGCCAGCCCTTTTGTAGACCCTGGTAGCAGTAGCCTCCAGAGTGGGCATAGCCTCCCAGTCGAAGTCGCCAAAGTAGACATAGTCGTGGGATACTGCAGTGGCATGCACCCAGGCTGGCCTAGGGGTAATCTTGGGAGCCTTCTCCTCACAAGCATAGATAACGGCACAGGCGCCATCTGACCTGGGACAGCTATCCAAAAGCTTTATCGGCCAGCAAAGCATAGGTGAATTCATCACATCCTCTACCGTGATGAACTTTCGCAGGTGGGCGTAGGGATTGTTCAGGGCGTTATTGTGATCCCTGACGGTAACCCTGGCGGCATCCTCCTGGGTAGCCCCATACTCCTTCATATACATAGCGTATTCTGCTGCATTGGGGCCGATAGCGCCGCCAAAGAAGTCCCTCTCCAGTATTGGGTCGGCACAAGTGCTGATAGCCGCTTGAGTGTCAGATTCAGAGTTCTTCTCCCATCCGATAGCCATTACCACATCAAAGAAACCTGAGGCAACATGATAATAGGCACATGCACCCAAAGTGCCGCCGGTACTACCTCCGGTGGTGACCTTCATAATCGGCTTCATGAAAGCGCCCGAGCCATCCACACTCCAGCAATCCACATAGTTGATTGCCTCGAAGTGATCCATGTTGCCGATGATAATGGCATCGATGTTCTTCAAGGTAAGGTTGGCATCTTCCAAAGCCCTTCTTACAGCCTCATTTATCAGTTCTTGTCCGTTGACATCCTTCCTCTTCGACGTATGATAGGTCTGCCCTACTCCCACAATGGCCGCTTTTCTAGCCATTTTTATGCCTCCTCATTACCCAGTATCCATACGCAGTGGGTCTGACCGCATATGCCGTTAATTCCATGAGCTAGGGCAATCTTCGCTCCCGGTACCTGTCGCTTCCCAGCCTCTCCTCTTAATTGGAGCACAGCCTCAGCAATCCTGGCCATGCCAGCAACTTGAACGCTATGGGCTGACAGAACCCCTCCAGAGGGGTTGACTGGTAACTCGCCGTCCATCTCTGTCTTACCACTTTCGATTAGCTTACCACCTTCCCCCCGGCCACAGAACCCAAGGCCTTCATACCACATAAGCTCCATGTAAGAGAAGGCGTCATAGACCTCAGCAACATCGACCTGCTTAAAAGGATCGGTGATGCCAGCCATCTGATAAGCCTTCTTGGCTGCCGTTTCCAGTGCGTTGGAATATGTCAGGTCTCTCTCACCAAGGCGATAGGCGTCGGTGCAGTGAGCCACCCCTTTGACCCAGACCGGTTTCTTAGCCCTCTTCCTAGCCTCTTCCTCTGTGGCAATAATGAGGGCACAAGCCCCGTCTGAAACGGGCGAAGTATCCAGACGTTTGATGGGTTCGGCCAGCAGTGGAGATTTCATCACGTCTTCCACCGTGATATCCAGAGGCACATGAGCATAAGGGTTATTCTTGGCATTGCGGTGATTCTTGACGGAGACCCTGGCACACTGCTCTTCGGTGATCCCGAATCTGTTCATATAAGCCCTGGCTTGTAATGCTGAAGAAGAGATAGCATCAAGGCCCAAAATGCGATCATACACGGGGTCAAAGGCCTGGTTGAAGAGCTTTCTAGGGGAGCCTTCTGAAACCTTACAGTGCGTGGTCACTATGGTGCTACTGTAGACTCCCGAGAGGGTCCTCATTAGCCCGTAGAAAGAACTGAGGGTGCCGTCGCCCTCAACATTCGTCGCATCCCTGCCATAGGACCCCGCTGCCTCTGCTATGGCCATGCAGGCAATGGTGCGCCCGTCCCAGAAATCATTAGTAGTAGTCACCACATTGTCGATGTCGTCCAACTCCATCCCGGCATCATCCAGAGCTTTTCTTACAACCTCGTAGACCAGCTCAGCAAAATTCTTGGTCTTTCCCCTTTCGTATTTGGTTTGACCAACACCGATTATGGCTGCCCTATCCATGATTTGCCCTCTGAATTGGCTTGAAACACTTGATATCCAAGTAATTCCCCTGCGGCTCGTCCTTGAAAACCGCCTTTAGCCTCATCCCTTCCCTTAGGCGACTAAGATTTGCTTCACCAATGAGATGAACCATCCCGGTGTCAGCACTGTCTAGTTTGATTATCCCGTAGGCGAAAGGCGCTTTCATAGGATGCAGCTCTGGCTCGTTATAATGCACTATAGTAAACGTCTCCAGTGTGCCCTCATCACTCACCTCTACCCATTCGGTGAGATTGTCGAAGCACCTGTGACAGACCTTCTTGGGAGGGACAAAAACTACATCACAAGTGGGGCAACGGGTGCCGTAGATCTTCTTATCTCGCAAGCCGATATAAAATCTGCTGGCCACCTCACCTGCCGCCCAGGTGTAAGGAACCCTAATCACCCCCTGGTGGACCAGCAAACCATCTCTCTCCTCAACCTCAAATATCGTCTCATTGTCCACTCCGTTGTCCTCCTCAGTTAGCGTTGACCAAGCAAGAACCCCCAGGTCTAAAGCAGTATCTCCTAACCCCCCTCACGCTTAGCAATAAAGCTCCTCATTGTCCCCACCACCACATCCTCACCCCGTTGATTCTTGACCGTCTGCTCGAAAGTGACCACACCCCCACGCTCACCTTTTTCCTGCTTCCCAACTGTCTCGAATTCCACATAGATAGTATCACCAAGCCTCACCGGAGCGATAAACCTCATCTTGTCTATCCCATAGAAGGCAATGATAGCCATCTCAGAGAGAGGAAGTAGGCCAGATGCCACGGATAAGACCAGGAAGCCATGAGCTATCCTTTCCCCAAATGGACCTTGCCTGGCATATTCAATGTCGGTATGGAGTGGATGCCAGTCTCCGCTGAAGGCAGAGAACATCACAAGGTCAGCCTCAGTAATTGTCCTTCCTCTGGTTACGATCTTGTCCCCGATTTGGAAATCATCAAAGTACTTCATTTCAGCTTTGTATCCTTCAATTCCTAGAATTTAGCTATAGTTCAGTGAACCCTGCGCTTTTCTGCTTTCCAGTATCTCTCGCGAAGGGCTTTCTTGTCATGCTTCCCTACAGAGGTAAGAGGGATATGATCAACAAATTCCACCGATTTGGGTGCCTTTATTGAACCTTTTCTTTCCTTGCAAAACTGAATGAGCTCCTCATCAGTGGCTGTCTTGCCCGAATGAAGAACCACGATTGCCTTCACCGCTTCTCCCCAATTTGGGTCGGGCACGCCAATGACAGCCACATCAGCCACTGCCTCATGCTCATGGAGGGTGACCTCAATCTCCTTCGGATAGACATTCCATCCCCCACTTATAATCATGTCCTTCTTCCGGTCAAGGATGTAGATATAGCCCTCCTCATCTCGCCGCCCTACATCGCCAGTATGTAACCATCCATTCCTCATAGTTTCAGCGGTCTCTTCCGGCTTGTTCAGGTATCCAATCATCATGTTGGGAGTCCTGACAGCAATCTCTCCTGCCTCTCCCAGGGGGACATCGTTGTCTTGATCATCCAGCAGCCTCAACTGACACATCAGAGTTGGCTTTCCACAGGAGGCTAACCTCTCCTCCTCCCCTGGGGAAACAACGTGGTCTTCCTTACCAAGCAAAGTGAGAAACATCGGGGCTTCCGTCATACCATAGTCCTGAACAAAGATGGCACCAAAGAGCCTAAGTGCCTCCCTCAGTCTCTCAGGGCCTATAGGAGAAGCGCCATAGATCAGCGTGTTAAGGCTGCTAAAGTCATACTTAGTGAGCTCAGGAAAGTCCAGGATGCGGTACAATATGGTCGGCACGATAAAGGTGGCCGTTACCTTCTCCTTCTCCACCACCTCGAGGAAAAGCTCAGGGCTAAAGCGATCGAGAATGACCTGAGTCCCACCGCGTAAGCAAACGGGAATCATGAACACATTAGAGGCGTGAGACATAGGAGCCACGTGAAGAAAGGTATGCCTTGTGCCTAGTCCTAGCTCAGCCAGCGCAGTGAGATAGGTGTGTACACGGTTCTTAGAGGCATGGACACAGCCCTTAGGTACCCCGGTGGTCCCTCCGGTATAGTAGATCGAAAGCATGTCATCCTCGCTTACCTCTACTGGAGGATCGGTAGTGGGCTGGGGGGAGATCAACTGGTAAAAGTCGTTACTATAAGAAGGGATACTGGCCCCTTCGGAAATGCAGAGGAAGTGCTTTACAGAGTTAAGCTGAGGACGCATTTCCTCCACATGAGGGGCGTACATCGCATGGTAAATGACAACGCTGGCCTCGGAGTCATTTGCCATGTAAGCATTATCGGCAGGGACGACAATTCCTTCATGTAAGATAACCTGCGCCAGCCCGGCTTTAGCTAAGCCGTAATCCAAAATCACGCTTTCAGGGCAGTTGGGGGTGAGTGTAGCTACTCTATCTCCTTTCTGAAGTCCCATGCTGAGCAAAGCATTGCCTAGCTGGTTGGCTTTCTCCCTCAACTCCCGATAGGTTATCCTTCGTTCTCCTTTCACAATGGCGATCCTGGAGGGAAAGTGATCCACAGCCCAATCATATAGCTTCCCGACGGTGTAACCTAAATATCCTGCCACGTTACCTCCCCGGATCTTCTAACCTCCGAGTAACTCCCGGGCTATGATCAATTTTCTTATCTCAGTGGTGCCAGCTCCGATTTCGCCCACTTTCACATCCCTCAGTAGTCGATTTACCGGATAGTCCAACATGAAGCCATATCCACCGTGGATTTGAACAGCATGCAGGGCAGCCTTGGTAGCCACTTCACCGGCAAGAAGAAGGGCAGCCGCAGCAACTTTGTGGATTTCGGTGCCCTTTCCTCCTCTTTCAGACCCCTCCGCCAGGCTGGCTGCCTTATACATAAGCAACTTTGCTGCTTCTATGCCCACATACATATCGACTAATTTCTCCTGAATTAGCTGAAACTCCCCTATAGGCTGCCCAAATTGCACCCTCTCCTTGGCATACTTTAGTGATAGCTCAAGAGCCCGCTCTGCTATCCCTAAGGTCCACCCCGTACCAGCAACCCTTTCCATATCAAGACCACCCATCATCACCTTAACGCCTTGATTTTCTTCACCTAATATGTTCTCCTGGGGAACGTGGTAGTCATCAAATATTAGCTCAGCGGTGGGGGAGCCTCTTACTCCCATCTTTTCTAGTCCCCTTGAGGTAAAAGAACCCTGAAAGCCTGGCTCCACAACAAAGGCGGTGATACCCTTTGCTCCTTTCTGGGGGTCTGTCTTGGCATATACGATAAGGGTACCAGCAATGGTTCCGTTAGTGATAAACGTTTTGGTTCCATTAAGGACGTAGTACCGGCCTTCCTTTCTTGCCCTTGTCTCAATCCCAACTGCATCGGAGCCAGCATTAGGCTCTGTCAAGGCCAGGGCGCCGATCTTCTCTCCACTACACAGCTTTGGGAGGAATCTCTCTCGCTGCTCCTCAGTCCCATTTCGGGAAAGGTTATCGGCACATAAATTGGAGTGGGCATGACAAGATAGACTTATGGCAGGGCAAATCCTGCTCATCTGCTCAAGGCAAATACACTGGGCTAGATAATCAAACCCAGAGCCGCCATACTTCTCTGGGACAGTAACGCCAAGCCACCCCAGCTCAGCCAATCTTCTCCAGATCCACTCGGGGAATTTGTCTTCTCTGTCAATCTGCTCAGCAAGGGGCTCAATTTCCTTAACCATGAAATCATAAACAGCCTCTGCTAGCATCCTGTGGGCTTCGCTCAGTTCAAACTCCATAACCTTCCCCTTCTTTAGTTACTTGCTGCCAAATAAGGTGTAAAAACCTTTGCCAACCTTTCTCCCCAAGTAACCACTTTCCACCACCCTTCTTAGTATAGGGGCAGCCTTGTATCTCTCCCATCCGGTCTGTTGGTAAATAGTATCTGCCAGGTCTAGAACAACGTCTGCACCAGCCAGATCTATCATCTCCAGAAGACCCATTGGCCAGTTGAAGGCTAGTTTGCAGATCTTATCTATATCTGCTGCGCTTGCCAGGCCTTCTTGAAATATTTTGAGTGCCTCGTTCCCAGCCGCGTTGATTATCCTGTTAGCCACGAATCCAGGAGAGTCCTTCACCACCACCGGTTCTTTGCCTAGGGATTTGGCTAAATCGACGCTTATGTTTACTGTCTCATCAGAGGTAAGCAAAGACCTGACTACCTCTATGAGTCGCATAAGGGGCACAGGGTTGAAGAAATGCATGCCGATAAACCTGTCAGGACGCTTAGTGACAGA
>CAYWDP010000089.1:0-7655 GCA_964457045.1 uncultured Dehalococcoidia bacterium | reverse complement strand
TTGCCCGTGCTGGTGAAGAGAAAATCTATGGGGAGTTAGACAAGTATGGTCCTAAGTGGATAGTGGAAAGATGCTCCACTTTAGAGTTACAGATCAGGATGCCAACATGGCTTTCATGGCCTACCAGTTGGATGGAGAACGCTATGTGCGAGCCAACGTTTGTCCACCATGCAGGTCTGTGGGTTTCTCTTTGTCAGGAGACATTTTGGTTTGCAATTCTTGCGGCACCAAGTTTGAAGCCAGCACAGGCGATGGAATCAGCGGCGCATGCAGAGACTATCCAAAGGCTGAGGTGGCACATGCAATCAGCGGTGACAAGATAACCATGGACACAGATGATCTGATCAATGCTTATCTAGATACTGAGAAACCCGGCTGGCCCTAGGGAATAATGAAATAGGGACAATTTCTGATTATCTTAGGCAAAAGCCTTGGGCAGCCAGAGATACGAGCAGTCGCTACTGGCGACTTGGCCCTAACAGGGTGTGATATGACATAGAAAGGAGGAGCTAAAGACGACGAAGATGAAGGTTTTCAAAATCGCCTCACTGGGGTTAGTCCTTGGTTTGGTGCTATCACTGGTAATGATGGTATTGCCCCTGGTAAGCCCAGCCGAGGCTGGCTGACCAGGTACATACGAGCTGACGGTCAATGTCAGCCAGGTTGATGGTCAGGTTGGTGGTGATGTTAAGGTAGATGGTTTCACTCCCTCTTCATACCCTTATACCCGTAGCTGCGCTGCAGGACCCGTTAGCCTTGAGGCGGTCCCAGCACTTGGTTATGAGTTTGTTGAATGGAGTGGAGACCTGTCTGGATCGGAGAACCCAACTACTATAACCATGGATTCGGACAAGGAGATAACGGCTAACTTCGCCCAGATCACCTATACTCTGACGGTTAATGTTAGCCCAAGCGATAGTGGTGATGTTAAGGTAGATGACGCTGCTTCCCTTTCCTACCCTGCTACTTATACTTTGGCCTACGGTGCCTCCGTCAGCCTTAAAGCAATTGCGTCATCTGGATACAACTTTACCAACTGGAGTGGGACGCTTTTCACCTCGGAGAACCCAACCACCATGACTATGGACTCGGACAAGGAGGTAATGGCTAACTTCACCCAGATCACTTATACGCTGACGGTTGAGCCAAGTGGTGGTAGCACGGTTATCCTTGATCCCTCTCAGCCTGCCGAGGGATATGTTGCCGGGATGGAGGTCACCCTGACTGCCGTTGCCGATGAGGGATATGAGTTCGATCGCTGGAGTGGAGACCTCTCCGGCTCGGAGAACCCAACTACCATAACTATGGACTCGGCCAAGGAGGTAACGGCTATATTCACCGAGGTGGACTCATCATCATTTCCTTGGTGGTGGATAGTTGTTGGGATTGTGGTCATTGGGCTGCTACTTTACCTTCTGGCAATCAGGAGATTATGGGCCTAGGTCTTTTAAGCAGAAGAGCGGTTGAAGCTATGGAGTAATAGATTGAGAAGGATATATCTTGACCATGCGGCTACTACCCCAACACATCCTGAGGTAGTGAAGGCAATGCTGCCCTATTTTGCCGATGCTTTTGGCAACCCCTCTAGCATTTACTCCCTTGGTCAGAAAGCAAAGGCTGCAGTAGAGGAAGCACGCGAAAAGATTGCTGCTCTCATTGGTGCCCGGGATGAAGAGATTGTCTTCACCAGCGGGGGAACGGAGGCAGATAACTTTGCCATAAAGGGGATAGCTTATGCTAATGAGCATAAGGGGAATCATATTATTACTTCCCATATTGAGCACCATGCGGTGCTCGAGACCTGCAAGTTTTTAGAGAAGCAGGGATTTAAGGTAACCTGTCTTTCAGTAGATAAGTGTGGGCTGATAGATCCAGAGGATGTCAAGAGAGCTATCACAGATAAGACCATCCTCATCTCTGTTATGCACGCCAATAATGAGGTGGGCACTATTGAACCGATTGCCGAAATAGGCGAGATTGCCAGAGAGAAGGGAATTTATTTCCACACCGATGCAGTACAGACAGTGGGGCATATTTCTGTAAAGGTAGAGGAGTTAGGGGTGGATTTACTAGCCATGTCGGCTCATAAGCTCTACGGACCGAAGGGGGTAGGGGCACTTTATATCCGTAAAGGGACAAGAGTTACCCCCTTTATGCATGGGGGAGGGCAAGAGAGAGGGCGCCGGGCCAGCACAGAAAACGTCCCGGGAATTGTCGGGGTTGGTAAAGCAGTGGAAATAGCGCAAGAAGAGATGGGTGAAGAGGCACAGCGCTTAGCTTCCTTTCGTGACAGACTAATCAGGGGTCTCTTTGAAAGGATTGATCGAATTCGCTTAAATGGTCATCCCTTACAAAGGCTACCTAATAATGTCAATGTAAGCATTGAGTTTGTTGAAGGGGAGTCGATGCTCCTCAATTTGGATCTTGATGGTGTTGCTGCTTCTACAGGTTCAGCCTGCAGCTCCAGCAGCCTTAAGCCATCCCATGTATTGCTAGCACTAGGGTTGTCTCCTGAACAAGCGCATGGCTCTCTCCGATTTAGCTTAGGTCGGGGAACTGCTGAAGAAGATATAGAACACGTCTTGAAGATACTACCCTCAATCGTCTCTAGACTGCGTTCTATGTCACCGTTGTCAAAAACTGTAACGTAAAGGAATGGCTGAATATCGGTCACAATATAGTCAGAAGGTGATGGACCATTTCTGCAACCCCAGGAATGTGGGGGAAATGGAGAATCCTGATGGCATTGGTCACGTTGGTAATCCTGTGTGTGGGGACATTATGGAACTCTATATCAGAGTAAAGGGGGCCATCATTGTTGAGGCTAAGTTTAAGACCTTTGGCTGTGGTGCAGCCATTGCTACTAGCTCTATGATCACTGAAATGGTGAAGGGGAAGACTATTGAAGAAGCTTTGGAAATCTCCAATCGTGCAGTAGCTGAAGCCTTAGATGGCTTGCCACCTATTAAAATGCATTGCTCTGTTTTAGCTGAGGAGGCGCTTAAGTCTGCCATTGATGATTATTTCTCTAAATCCAGGGGAGGAATGAGGAAGGCGAACAAATGAACGAGCTACCTGAAATTGGCAAGATCTCGCCCGAGATTTTCAATGAACTGATATTTCCACGCTTAGGGGCTAATAGCGGGAATGTATTGGTGAGACCACAGCATGGGGTAGATGTGGGCATAGTGGAAATTGGAGACAAAGCAGTAGCGCTTACCACTGATCCGGTGTTTATTGTCCCCGAGTATGGTTGGGAAAGGGCGGCTTGGTTTGCTATTCATATCCTGGCCTCGGATGCGGTGACTTCTGGTCTGAAGCCTGCCTTTCTCTCCATTGACCTAAATCTCCCTATGGAGATGACCAAAGAGCAACTAGAGATAGTATGGAACACGATCCATAAGGAGTGCCAAAAACTAGGCATGTTTATTGCTTGCGGTCATACTGCCAGGTATGAAAATTGTCATTATCCGATGGTTGGTGGAGCGACGGTAATCTGCGTCGGAGAAAAAAACGAATATGTTACCCCCAAAATGGCCAAGGCTGGAGATAAGATAATTATCACTAAAGGACCAGCTATTGAGGCGACAGGGATTATGGCCACCATGTTCCCCAATCTTATTGTAAGAGAGTTTGGAGCTAGCTTTAGCGAAAAAGCTAAAGATATCTTTTATAAAATGTCAGTAGTGGAAGATGCGATGATTGCGGTAAGTCTGGGAATAAGGGAAGAAGGCGTCACTGCTATGCACGATGCTACTGAGTGTGGGATATGGGGTGCTCTGTATGAGCTTTGCCAAGCTGCGGATTTGGGAATAAGGGTAGAACTGGAACAAATTGTAGTTGAGGATTGTGTACCAGAAATCTGCCGATATTTTGGTATAGATCCCTACGCCTCCATCAGTGAAGGGACGTTGATTATCGCCTGCCGCGAGCACAAGGCTCAAGAAGTGGTGGCAGCTTTGTCACAAAAGGGAATTAGGTCCTCCATTACCGGTGAATTGACGGATTCTAAATATGGCATGAATTTAGTGGAGGGAAGCAGGGAGAGAAAACTGGTGCATCCAATCATCGATCCCTTCTGGAAGGCGTTCTATACTGCGCTGGAAAAATACGCTATCTTGGAAAGTAAGCGTTAATGTAAACTAAATCTCGTCAAGTATTTAAGGGAGTTCAGAAATTGTCTTACGCTATAAGTTTGCGCTGTCGGAAGTGCGGCAGGGAGTACCCCTTGCAACCCATTAATTTGTGTGATTTCTGCTTTGGTCCACTAGAGGTAACCTACGACTATAAGTCCATGTCAAGGGGTGTAGGCCGGAAGAGGATTGCTGGCGGCCCATCTACTATGTGGCGCTACCAGGATTTGCTACCAATGAACGGCGAAGTAATAGATATTGGCACAGGCTTCACTCCGCTGGTAAAAGCCGATAACTTGGGCCAGGAAATAGGACTGGAGCAGCTCTATATCAAAAACGATTGTCTCAATCCGACATATTCCTTTAAAGACCGGGTAGTTGCCGTAGCCATCACCAAAGCGAAGGAATTCGGCTTTACTACTGTTGCCTGTGCTTCTACGGGCAACCTTGCCTCCAGTGTAGCCGCCCACGCTGCCAAAGCACGTCTGAAGTCTTATGTCTTTATCCCTGCCGACATAGAGCGGAGTAAAATCATAGGTACAGCAATCTACAAGCCAACACTGGTAGCTGTTCAAGGAAGCTACGACCAGGTCAATCGCCTCTGTAGCAAGCTGGCTGATACTTACCCCTGGGGTTTTATTAACATAAATCTTCGCCCCTACTATGCAGAGGGAAGCAAGACTCTAGGATATGAAGTAGCGGAGCAGTTAGGCTGGCGTTCCCCTGACTGCATCGTGGCTCCAGCCGCCTCCGGGTTATTGTTTACCAGGATATGGAAGGGATTAAATGAGTTATCTATGCTAGGTTTAATCGAACCTGTTGATACCCATATGCATCTGGTGCAAGCTGCTGGTTGCTCACCTATCGTCAACGCCTTTAAAGCTGGTACACTTCATGTGCACCCTGTAGAACCGAACACTATTGCCAAGTCCATAGCTATTGGAAATCCCGCCGATGGCTACTATGCATTAAAAACCGTCAGAGAATCAGGGGGAACAGCCTGGGCGGTCACTGATGAGGAGCTGGTCAATAGCATGAAACTATTAGCTCAGACGGAGGGGATTTTTGCAGAAACAGCAGGCGGTGTAGTTATAGCTGGGCTGCAAAAGATGGTAAAATTAGGGGTGATCAAGCGTGATGAGTTAACAGTGGCTTTCATCACCGGGGCTGGACTAAAAACTCAAGAAGTAGTCTCGGCCACTGTTCAACCCATTACAATCCAGCCCACCTTGGAATCCTTTGAGGAGGCATTTAGCAAGCTGGGCAAGGCGACGGTGACCACATGGTAGGAGGCGAGATGGCAAAGCGACGAGTAATGTTTACTTTTCCACCAGAGCTGATTGGAGAGCCCATTATTTATAACCTTGGTCAGCAGTTCAAAGTGGTGACCAACATTCGCCACGCCGATGTCTCAGAGAATAAGGGCTGGGTGGTCCTGGAATTAGAAGGAGAGGAAGAGGACATCGAAAGAGGAATCGCTTGGGTGACCGCCAAGGGGGTAAGGGTTGACCCGGTCATTGGCGATATTGTGGAGGGATAAGAAAACAAAACGGATATACCTCGGTTTATGCCTGCCAGCAAGAGAATGACCCCTACTAGTATGTGAACGGAAGCGATGACTTTGCCATAAAGGGAATCATGTCGTTGTTAACGGTTAAGATCACTGTAAGGATAATCAAAAGCAACAGGGGTTTCGAAGGGCACGCTTAGTGAAGGAATAAGGGGTTTTCGTCAGTAATAATGCTCTTGCCCTGAGCCATTTCCTGACGGAGGTATAGGGGTAAAGAGAACATGCCTTGGTGAGTAAGCCCATCATAAAACCTGAGGCTTCTGGATACCCTGGCAGAGATTTGCCTGTCTACCTCCTCCACAGATAGAGAAAGGGGGTCTAATTGCTGAGAGGCAAGAGCAAATCCCCATAGTCCTCCAAAGGAGGGGATATCGGCTTGATAAGGAAAAACTCGGGGGAAAGCAGAGCGCAGGGTGTTATTAATTGCTGCAAAAGTGCTCAGCTCTCCCCAGCAGCAGCAGCCAGCCTGAAGACAAAGAATACCCTCTGAATCTAGCCTTTCCCCAGCTAGACGATAGAACTGCTGGGTATATAATAAATAAGAGGGACCTCCCTCTAGAGGGTCTGTCAAGTCAATTATAATAACATCAAATTTCTGCTTAGAGTTAGTCAAATATTCTCTGGCGTCGAGATGATGAAGTTCCACCCGGTCATCTTCAAAGGAGTCCTGGTGCATAGAGGGAAGAAAGCGACGACAAATATCTACTGCTTCCTGATCGATATCAATCATCACCACTCTTTCTACTGAGCGGTGCGCCAATACTTCCCGCAGTGTAGCCCCTTCACCACCGCCGGCAATAAACACTCTCAGGGGACGGGGATGAGTGATCATTGAAGGATGAACCAGAGCCTCGTGATAGATGAACTCATCCTGCTCGCTGGACTGGATTTTTCCATCCAAAATTAGGCATCTGCCAAAGCTATTGGTATGAATAATCTCCACCGATTGAAATTTGGTCTTCCCCGAATAGACGATGTCCCTAATCCTATGTAGCTGCACAAAATTAGGGTTAATAGGGTCACGGAACCATTCGCGTTTGTTCGGGTCTTCCTCTTCCATACACTCTCCAATCCAGCTATGATACCAAGACCCCTCTCTTCACCTCTATAATGGTGGGATCCTTGGCCTCCAGTCTTTTTATCAATAACTCGGCTGCTACATCAGTTTTGACCGTGTCCCCGCAGGTGAAGATATCCACTGCTGCATAGCCATATTCAGGCCAGGTATGAAGGAAAATATGGGATTCAGCAATGATAACTGTACCGCTCACCCCCTGAGGGGCGAATTGATGAAAGGACTCTCCTACCACGGTAGCACCAGCCTCCTCAGCAGCAGAAAGAAGAGCACCCTTAAGGAAATTCAAGTCATCTAGCACCTCCTTGTTGCAGTCTTTTAGCTCCAAAAGTAGATGTTTCCCTAGCGCATTCAAATCACCTTCCCTCCCTTTTGAAAGATTTTGTTCCACCAGACCTACAAAGAACCTTCATGGAACGAGATAGATTTTATACGATATTCATTGGTTTTAGCAAGCCCCCAGCAACTTTCTTCACTGTGAAGCGCGCTTCGGACGGGTCTAAAGACCCGTCGCTACATTTTTCAACGTAAAGTATTGCCTTGACAACGCGAGGGGACCCAATGGTAACCCTGATGTTTATCAAAGGGGGGAAGGGGAATAAGAACAGACAAGAAATTTCTCCTGGGAGAAGACGGCTGAAGAAACAATATAAAGTATACCAGCGGCTGGAGGGGGAAATTTAGGCTTGAATATTATATTAGAGGCATCTACTGCCCTTCGAGGCTTTGGTAAAGTGTATCGAAGTCGAAGTGCTGCTCTAAAATCTGAGCTAATTCCCCTTGTTTCTTCTGCTGCCGAAATCTAGCCTGCAGAAAGGTTTCCTCTATCTTAGCTACTGTGGAGAGGGTATCTTCCTTCACTAAAAGGATAGGCGTC
>CAYWDP010000088.1:0-7958 GCA_964457045.1 uncultured Dehalococcoidia bacterium | reverse complement strand
CCTGGCGAATATTCGTCACTGGTCAGGATATTGGCGCATCCTCCTCTGTCCACTCCCTTTTCATCAGGGTCATACCAGGCGCCGTGCGGGACATCAACCACACTGGGCATGATCCTCTCTGTTACCTTGGCAGGAATAACCATCTCCCCTCTATCATTAAAGACCCTGACCATTTCGCCATCACTGATATTCCTCGCCCGAGCATCTTCGGAGCTAATCAAGACCGCTTGACTTTGCAGCTCCCTTAGCCAAGGGATATTGTCGAACTGGCTTAGAGCACGCCTCTTGAAATGGGTGGTAATTAGCTGTAGGGGATACCTCTTTGCCAAAGGGTCGTTTCTGCTTTCCCAGGTCTCTATGTACTTGGGGGTAGGCGAAAGTCCAGGGATATTCATATCTGCCCATTGATGAGAGTAGATCTCGATCTTCCCCGATGGGGTGGGGAAGGGATTATTTGCCGGGTCTTCTATTTGCCTTTTGAAGGCTACATAGGGTTCTGGTAGCTTGAACCTACTGGTGCCCTTCTCTTTCAATATCGCATAGTCAGGAGCGCCATTGCCTTTTGCCCTGTCGGCTAACATCTCTTCTTCCTCTTTGTCCAGATAGCCGGTGATGCCCATTCGCTCTGCCAATTCCACGGCAATCTGCCAGGGAGACTTTGATTCCCCTAGGGGCTCAATGACCTTGTTCATGCTGCCTATAAATGCCGATCCCACCCCGACAGTAATATCACTCCTTTCCATAAAGGTATTTACCGGCAGTAAGATGTCGGCGAACTTTGCCGTCGGTGTCATAAACTGCTCTTGAACTACGATAAATTCCAGTGATTGTAACGCCTTGACTATCTTGTTGACATTGGGGAACTGATTCAGGTAATTGCAGAGGGCTACGTAAAGCAGTTTGTAGTCAGCCGGATAACCGCCAGCCTTACCCTTGAGGATGGCATCTGCTAGCTTGGAAAAGTGTACCCTCGGCTCTCGATAAAATAACGGCCTCCCTTTCCTAGACGGGAAACTCTGTTCGACCGGGTTGGGGGCCCTTTCCACTGCACTCCTCATTGGATTCACTGGGTAAGGGTATCCCCCCATCACCGATTCCCAAGCTCTTGCTGCTGCATCTCCTCCGTGGATGCCAATATTGCCAGTCATGGCTGCTAAGGTGATAGCTGCTCGATGATATTGCTCTCCATAGGCGGTGCGCCCGGGGGCGATACCAGTCATCAATGCTGCTGGCTTGAGAGTAGCATATTCCCGAGCCAGTTTCTCGATGGTGGTTGAGGGCACCCCGGTGATCTCCTCTGCCCATGGCGGTGTTTTGGGCACCCCGTCTTCTAGTCCCAAAACATAGTCTTTGAATCGGTCAAATCCGGTGGTATAAGTGGTGAGGAAGTCCTCATCATGAAGCTTTTCCTTGATCATCACATAAGCCATGGCCACTAACATGGCGGTGTCTGTACCTGGTCGGATTGGTACCCATAGGTCTGCCAAAGTAGCTGCGCTGTCGGTATGCCTCGGATCGACAGACACGATCCTAGCCCCTGCCTCCCTGGCTTGGGCTAGATACCAGCAGGTATTGGTGCCGGTGATGGTACTCGCTGGATCCCAACCCCACATGATTATCAATCTGGAGTTGACCAGGTCATCCCGGGTATTGCTGGCAAACCAGGTGCCGTAGGAAACCAGTGAGGCATAAACACCTGCCTGAAAGGAGGTTACCCCCCAAGCTGAGGTGTAGCCACCTGCCATGCTAAGCAATCTATCCGTTGGTCCGAAGTTGTTCAAAGAGCAAACGTCACCAGTCATTAACGCCAGTAGAATAGAAGCTGGTCCATAGGTATCCCTGACTCTCTTCAATTCCCCAGCCACCTTATCCAATGCCTCGTCCCAGGAGATCCGTTCGAACTTGCCTTCTCCCCTATTGCCTACCCTTTTCATGGGGTATAGGAGGCGATCAGGGGCGTGCACCCTCTGCCGGTAAGCCCGTCCTCTCAAGCAAGCCCTGAGTTGGGGTTCCTCCCCATCGTCGGTCTCTATTCTGGTGATCATCCCATCCTTGACATGGACCTTTAGAAGACAGGACCCCCCGCAATGGCTGGCGCAAACGGTCGGCACTACCTTCTCTGCCCCAGCCGATTTGTCGTTTTTTCCCCTCATCTTTTTCATGCCTTTTCGACCTGAACCAGGGCTGTATTGGAAGGTAACGCTCCGCCGGGTGAAGGTTCGTCCTTGGTCAATATATTGGCGCAGCCCCCTCTGTCCACGCCCTTTTCATCAGGGCTATACCAGGCGCCCTGGGGTAAGTCGACTACACCGGGCATGATCCTCTCTGTAACCTTGGCACGAATAATCATCTTCCCCCTATCGTTAAATACCCTGACCATGTCCCCGTCCTTAATGCCCCTGGCTTGAGCATCGATGGTGTTGATCTTTATCGCCTGAGGCTCCAGCTCCCTCAGCCAGGGGATATTGTCAAACTGGGTATGGGCGCGGCGCTTAAAGTGGGTAGTAATGAGCTGTAAAGGATATTTTGAGGCTAGAGGATCGTTTAGACATTCCCAGGTCTCAATGTACTTGGGAACAGGAGGGAGCTTCGGATTTCCCATATCTGCTAGCTGCTGGGAGTAGATCTCGATCTTCCCTGAGGAGGTGGGGAAGGGGTTATTTGCTGGGTCATTGATTTCCTTACTAAAGGTTACATGGGGTTGTGGGAGCTGGATCTTAAAGATGGCTTGCTTCTTAAAGTCATCGTAGTCAGGGACGTCGCTCTCTTGCACAATTTGTCTTACCCACTCCTCCTCTGTCTTATCGTTATAATCGGTCAAACCTAGACGGGCAGCCAGCTCATTAGCCACTTCAAGGGGAGCCTTCGTTTCATATAGTGGCTCGATGATTTTGTTTCTGTAACCGTAGAAGAGTGGCAAGGCTGCTCCCATGGTGACGTCATTTCTCTCCAGGAAAGTAGTCATGGGGAGCACGATATCAGCAAACCTGGCAGTAGGGGTGAGGAACTGCTCTTCGACTACAATAAATTCCAGCTTATTCAAGGCCTGGATGATCCTGTTAGTATTTGGCCACTGATTTAGGATATTACTGTTATTTAGGTAGAGTAGCTTGTAGTCGGCTGGATAGCCGCCAGATTTCCCTCTGAGGATGGCATCGGTTAGCTTGAAGACGTTTACTATGCCATGCCCATAGATATAGCCACTACGGCTGGGAAGCTTGTCCTTTGGCGGCGGAGCTTCAGCATCTACAAGATTGCGGGGGATTTTCGGGCCTGAACCCATTCTGCCTAATCCTAGGGGACCCCAAACCTTGCCCGCTGCTGAGCCTCCAGGGATGCCCATATTACCCGTCATGGCTGCTAGAGTGACGGCTGCTCGATGATATTGCTCGCCGTAAGCAGTACGACCGGGGGCAATTCCAGCTAGTAAGGCTGCTGGTTTGGTGGTGGCATACTCTTTGGCTAGTTTTTGGATGGTGGTAGCTGGCACACCGGTGATAGCCTCAGCCCAGCTTGGTGTTTTGGGTATCCCGTCTTCTACTCCCAAAATGTAGTCTTTGAAGGCCTCAAAACCAAGGGTATAAGTATCAAGGAAGGCTTGATCCTGAAGGTTTTCTGTTATGATTACATTCGCCATAGCTATCAGCATGGCAGCGTCAGTGCCTGGCCTGATTGGTATCCATTGGTGGGCGAAGGTAGCTGTTGAGTCGGTATATCTTGGGTCCACTGAGATGATCTTGATCCCAGCCTCTTTAGCCTGGACCAGGTACCAGCTAGTATTGGTATCCGCTATGGTGTTAATGGGGTCCCACCCCCAGAGGATTATCAGGCGTGAATTCAGCAGGTCATCACGAGTGCTTGCTGTCCAGGCGGTTCCGTAAGTAGCTAGCTCGGCAAATATGCCGCCCTCGTAGGAGTGTAGACCCCAGGGTCGGGTATAACCGCCCATCAAGCAGAACAACCTGCTCATCCTCCGCCAGGTGTCGTGCAGTACCCCCTGGTCACCACCAGATACCCAGTACACAATAGCAGCCGGGCCATAGGTTTCTACGACCCGTTTTATTTCACCGGCTATGGTGTCCAGTGCCTCGTCCCATGAGATCCGCTCGAATTTACCTTCACCTCGAGCACCGATCCTCTTCATGGGGTATTTAAGTCGGTCAGGGGCATATACCCTCTGGCGATAGGCGCGCCCTCTCAGGCAAGCCCTAAGCTGAGGTTCTTCACCATCGTCCGTCTCTATTCTGGTGATTATCCCGTCCTTGACGTGAACCTTGAGAAGGCAAGACCCACCGCAATGGCTGCTACAAACAGTGGGCACAACCTTTTCTGCTCCAGCCGATTTGCTGTTTCTTTCACTGCTCATATTCTTTCCTTCCCGCGCTTCTTTACTTCAATCAGCTCGAAAATAACGCCACCAATCCTGTCGGTGTTCAGGTAGGCGAAGGCTATCCCAAGATCGGGGTAACTCTTGTGGAATACGGGCTCGATGCCCTCCTTAGCCAACTCAGCCAGCATGGCGTCTAGGTCATCGACCTGGAAGCCCAGATGATGAAGACCCTCTCCTTTACTGTCAAGAAACTCAGTGTAAATGTTCTTCCCCTCCACCGGTTGAATAAGTTCGACCTGGAGTGGCCCTGACTCAGCGAAAGCCACCTTGATTTTGGTGCTAATGGGCCTGCCCCGCAGCAGCACACCTTCCATATCGACATCACTCACTCTGAAGGGACCCATGCCAAAGGTTGAGGTGTAGTACTCTATTGCCCTGTCGATATCCTTCACCACAATGCATACCTGTTGTACTGGGGGTAGTTTAACTCTGGGTTTTTGTTTTTCTGCCATTACTTTCTATCTCCTTACTAGTGGCTTGGGACGGAAACCTCGGCCTTTGGCTTGAAGAGCACCGAGGGCCGGAGCTTATTGTCGTAGGTAAAGCCCACGGCCTGGTGGACCTTACCATAATTGGCTTCCATCTCCTCTGTCGGGCCGGCATCCAGTGCCCGGGTGGGGCAGCCGTCAACGCAAATAGGCTTCTTGCTCTCCGACCATCTCTCGATGCACAGATTGCACATCTGGACTTTGGCATTCTGCTCGGCTCCAAATTGCGGTGCCTCATAGGGACAGGCCTCAAGACATAGACCGCAATCATCTCTGCCCAGGCACGCTTCCCTATCCACCACCACTATGCCATCATCCTCCCTTTTGCTTATGGCATTTGCCGGGCAGGCTGGTATACAAGCTGGCTCAGCACAGTGGTAACAGGCAGTGGACAGAAAGGCTACAAAGGGATTGGGGTATTTGCCTCGCTCTATAGTTAATACCCTTCTCCAACTGGCTGGACCTGCTGGCACATCGTGCCAGTCCTTGCAAGCTACCACGCAGGTATAGCAGCCGGTACATCTGGTCTGATCGAAATAAAAAGCTAGTTGCATTACCTCTCCTCCTTTGCCATCAAGATTCTATATGAAAGCTCCCGGCAACTCAAACCTTAGCTTTTCCTCTCCTAATAAGCACTATAACTAGTGTTAAACCGCAAACTCCCAGGACAATAATCCAAAGCCATGGGGCAGTTATGGCAAGAAAGGGCGACTCTTCCTCAGGGGAGGGCAGCTCAGGCACTACAGGCGGAGTGATATCGAAGGTGAAGCTATCTGAAGCTTCTGTCGACTCATTCCCAGCCCTGTCAATGGACTTAGCCTTCACTGTGTAGGCTTTGCCGTCAGTTAAGGTAGGCATGTTGTAGCTCCAGGACTCGGTCCCAGCAGCATCAAGCCACCTCTTGATGGTAACCCAGGCAGTACCATCCCAATAAGTGCCGTCGCTGCTGTTATTGATTAGCACCTGGACCATTTCAATCACCCCAGGTGGGTTATCCCAGGCAGTGCCAGTGATACTGGCTAACTGATTAACGAAATCTGGGATGTCACCTATGGTTACTGAGGGTAGGGCGGTATCCACCATGAAGGTATGGCTGGCCAGGGTGGTGATATTTCCTGCTGCATCCCATGCTCTCACTCGGACAGTGTGTGAACCATCAGCAAGGGTAGCAGCGGTGAAGGTGTAGTCCTCACTGTCCGAGTCAAAGTCTCCATCGATGGCTGTGGCTGGTGTCCAGTCCCTGTCATCAACCTGGTACTGCACTGAAGCTATTGGGCTGAGGGTATCGGTGGCTTTGCCATTAAGGGTGAGTGTATTCTCATTGGTAGGCTGGGGGGATAGTGGGGTGAGGGTTATCGAGGGTGGAATGGTATCCACAATGAAGGTAGCAGTGGCATAACTAGCCGTAGTAGTGGTATTCCCTAGAGCATCCAAAGCTCTAATTGCTATGGTGTGTGGACCGTCAGCAAGGATAGCGGTGGTGAGGTTATATTCTTCCATCGGTTCATCGAAGACTTCATCGCTGGCTGTGGCTGGTATCCAGGCTCCGCCGTCAATGTGGTACTGTACTGAGGCGATTGGGCTGGTGGTGTCTGTAGCTGTACCGCTGAAAGTAGAGAAGGGGTCATTGGTGTAGCTAGGGAAGGGGTTGAGGATTACCAAAGGTGCGGTGGTATCCACGGTGAAAGTATGGCTGGCTAGGGAGCTGGCATTCCCTGCTGCATCAGTTGTCCTAATCTCGACCAGGTGCTCCCCATCATCGAGTTCAGCAATAGTGAAGATAAAATCTTCACTGAGCTCATCGAAGGTCCCGTTAATGGCTTCTGCTGCTATCCAATCGCCATCGTCAAACCTGTATTCTACTAAGGTAATTGGGCTGGTGGTATCTGTAGCTATGCCGCTGAGTGTGGGGGTATTGTCATTAGTATAGTTAGGGAAGGGGTTAAGGGTTAACCAAGGTGGTGTGGCATCCACGGTGAAGGTATGGCTGGCTAGGGGGCTGATATTTTCCGCTGCATCAGTTGCCCTAACCTGGACCATATGCTCCCTATCATCGAGTTCAGCAATAGTGAAGGTAAAATCTTCAGTGAACTCATCGAAGGTTCCATCGATGGCTTCTGCTGCTATCCAATCCCCACTGTCAACGCTGTATTCTACTGAGGTAATCGGGCTGTTGGTATCTGTAGCCGTGCCATTGAAGACGGGGGTATTGTCATTGGTATAGTTGGGGAAAGGGTTGAGGGTTAGCGAAGGTGCTGTGGCATCCACGGTGAAGGCATCGCTGGCTAGGGGGCTGACATTTCCCGCTGCATCAGTTGCCCTGACCTGGACCAGGTGCTCCCCATCATCGAGTTCAGCAATAGTGAAGATAAAATCTTCACTGAGCTCATCGAAGGTCCCGTTAATGGCTTCTGCTGCTATCCAATCGCCATCGTCAAACCTGTATTCTACTAAGGTAATTGGGCTGGTGGTATCTGTAGCTAGGCCGCTGAGTGTGGGGGTATTGTCATTAGTGGGTTCAGGGGATAGTGGGGTGAGGGCTATCGAGGGTGCGATGGTATCTACAGTGAAGGTAGCAGTAGCGTAATTAGCCGGGGTAGTGGTATTCCCTAGAGCATCCCAAGCTCGAACTGCTAGAGTGTGCGAACCATCAGCAAGAGTAGTGGTAAAGGTATATTCCTCAGTCAGTTCATCAAGGACTCCGTCGACTATTGTGGCTGGTGTCCAGGCTCCGCCGTCAAGGCGGTATTGCACTGAGGCGATTGGGCTGAAGGTGTCTGTAGCTGTGCCACTGAAAGTGGGGGCGGGGTCATTGGTATAGCTAGGGAAGGGGTTGAGGGTTAGCGAAGGTGCTGTGGTATCCACCGTGAAGGCATCGCTGGCCAGGGGGCTGACATTTCCCGCTGCATCAGTTGCCCTAACCTTGACCAGGTGCTCCCCATCATCGAGTTCAGCAATAGTGAAGATAAAATCTTCACTGAGCTCATCGAAGGTCCCGTTAATGGCTTCTGCTGCTATCCAATCGCCATCGTCAAACCTGTATTCTACTAAGGTAATTGGGCTGGTGGTATCTGTAGCTA
>CAYWDP010000087.1:0-8002 GCA_964457045.1 uncultured Dehalococcoidia bacterium | reverse complement strand
GATACAGGGTAGCAAGCCGCATCTCGATAGCTTTGCTTTGGCTTTAGGCGGCCATGGCCAGGGGCATGATCTCCACCGCCGGCACGCGCGGGGATGCCACACCTCAGGCTACATGACTTGCGGCACATTCACGCCACCATGCTACTGAAAGCTGGAGTTCATCCCCGGGTGGTCCAGGAGCGTCTGGGACATAGCAGTATTGCCACTACCTTGGATATCTATTCACACACGGTACCCGGGTTGCAGAAGGCGGCAGCCTACGCAGTTCAGCGGGGCCTGGCCACCGAGATAGAAGATACAGCAGTCTAGTCATTTGCCCAAGGTTGGGAGGGCCTCCATCCTCTATGTCTTTTTCTTAGGGCCTTTTCTCAGATAGTCGGCAGTCTTCTTGTATTTCTTTTGAGATTCCTTTTTCTTCTCCCCTGCTCTTTTCACCATGTTTCCTACCTAGATCGAGTTAAGATTGTCATGCCGTTTGTACGGCTAACTCGACTGCTCGCTAAACATAACCAAGCATGGCCCCTCGACAGTCTCCTGCCAATCGATAGTCAGTCCCTCAACTGCATCGCTCAATTCACTACCCACGAGAAGTACTATGTGTCCCTCGTGTTCTACAATCTGGTCATCATCTCTCGCCCTGTCTATAGTGAACGCAAAATCTCCTGACGGGTTGGCAACCAACCTCAAGGTGAAGCCGGGATCGTCAATGTTAGCCCGTACGATGTCCCGCAGCTGTTGCCTGGCACTTTGAGTCACGCTTAGCATTTCTACCTCCTCCCTTACCCGTTTATGCTACGTCACGCTCTATTGAGAAGGAATACCACAACATCAGTATCAAGGCGGAGAAAAGGGTTATCTAGTGATAACCCTTTTGGAAACGGCACTGCTGGATCTATTGGTCTAGCTTCGCTTCTCCTTGAGACATTATCTTATCTCAGTAACCAAGCCTTGCTGAGCCGCCTAGGAGGCGACCTGCTTGATTCACAACTGTAACTCCTGTGGTATGTTTTCTTACGTGAAGCCTGACGGTGTTCCGAGTGATAATCAACACCGCGCAATCAGAGGCAGCGCAAGTAGTAGTGAATAATGGCCCTGAGCTTAGCAACCTGCTCCAGCCTGCCAGAAGCACCAAGCCGCTAGACAGTGAGGGCAAAGGGGATTGTATCGAGGATAAACTGGATTCCAATCAGAGAAACAAGGCCGTTTTCCTATTGGAAGAAGAGCTTACTGATAGCGTTTTTTGCATTTATTCTCCATCTGCTAGATAGGTAACAAAAGTCAGAAATGTTACCTAACGCCTAAGTTCACCCACGCTGTACTTTTCCCATATCTATGAAAAGTCGGACTGCCACAAGATGGCAGGGCTAATCGCTGAACAAAGCGATGATCTGTTCAGGCAGACTTTAAAGTGTCATACTGTAGTCAATGGATCGCTCTTATGTTGTCCTAGATCCAAATGCTGATCACCCTTTGGTTGAGGCGTGGAGTGCTGAGCGTCTGCCCTTTGAGCCAAAGGGGTGGAAGCTTCAATTTCGAGACGATCTCCGTGAGGCATTGCGAAAGCTGAGCTTTATTCCTGATTCCAATTTAGTTGCTCTATACGTATCTCCGGTAAAAGGATATTGCGATGTCGAAAATATTGTATTCTACAACGTTGGCGCTGCATTCTTTGCGCACTTACAGTGTAAGGGCATACGTTTTGAACGTGTATTCTCTCAGCCCCCTACTCCGCCGAAGGGCGGTGCTAATGGATGGAAGCATTACCTGTCGTATGTTCTAATCAAAGGAGCGAGGGAATTTGCCTACTGGGAACCCTTTCGTTTACTCGCCAAGTGGGAGCAGTTACCTTGTGGAAAGATGACTGGTTCATCCAAAGTTGAGTCTGTATGGCACCGGTTCAAATTAGGGATTGGTGCAGGTAGAGTGCAAAGGCTGTTCGCATGTGAGGCGGTAGCCTCAAACCTAGGCCTTAAAGTGACCATCCATGTCCCAAAAAGCACAAGCCTCAATCTCACATCAGTGATTAAGCCCGTATTTGATGGTATCGCGGCTGCGTTCAGTAGACACGAAGGGGGCACGAATTTGGCTACAAAGCGTTTAGCTGATGCCTTGGGCATAGGTCAAAAAGAACTTATACGCTTGCTGGGGAATGAAACAATGGCTATACTGGGATCAAGGAGACTCGTATACCCTCGGGGGAACGGTATCCAGTGGAATCCAAACGATGCTCTCTTGGTTGCTGGCGAGCTTTCGGTCATAGAGTATGCCCCCGACGAAGGAGAATGGCAATTGTCCGGTGAGTTATTTGAGGTTCGTGAAACCAAGCCAGGAACTCACCTGATCTAATCTCTTTTTGCCGGGGTATACCATTTGGCTTCTTGTTACCTACGTACTCAAGTTAGTCCCTTAATTGCTTCTGTGTTGGAAAGTGCTATAATCAAAGCCAAGGGCGACTCTACTTTGAATAAGACAGACGAAACTCCAGAATTTACATTTAAACAACGTGACGATTACCTGGGCTTAGGGAAGGACAATAGTATGGCGCCTCCAAGTACTTATCGGGCTAGTGTCGTTGCAGTAGTAATAGTCTTAAGAATAGCATAAGAGTTCTTGAAGCAGCAGGGTTGAATGTTAATAAGGAAATAGAAGCGATAATGGAGAAAAACGGGATATCAGATCAAGATGCAGGTTATCACTACCGCGGATGGTAATAACAACGCACATATAAGTTCATATCAGATATAGCACAAAATTGTTTCAGGTGTAGTTCGACTCTCACCTCTTGTATTTGCAGTTCTGGATAATAATTTCAAAAAGTCAGTTGCTATGATTCGGACTATTATTAGACAATTGTTAGTCAACATAATTAGTAAATTCACTAAGATACTAGAGTGGTTTGCTAACCGAGAAACTAAGCATGTACCTAGAGATGTGAAGTCAATAGAAGCGGCAGTCACAGAGATCGGTAAGCGTGGTCGCATAATTATCGCTGCTGGCACCTATAGAGAGAATATTAATATACCAACTGGGAAGCGTATAACTATTCAATCTGATGGTATAGAAAGTCCTAAGCTCTTTGCATTAAATCCTGAACTACCGGTGTTGCATGTATCACCAAAGGCTGAGCTTAGCCTGATTGGTATGTCAGTTTACGGTACCCGCTGCGGTATATTGGCTGGCTCTAGACGTACTGAGGAAGCAGCAAATAGGGTTACTCTAGTCCATACTCACGTAGCAGACGCTGAGTACGGAATCTACGGCCTTGCGAAGCAATTCCACATCGAACATAGTATTGTTGAACATAACGTGTATGGACTCGCAATGATCGGCTCTGTTTCGCTTGTTAACACTATAGTTGTCTCAAATTATGCAAATGTACTACTAAGTGGTGACGGCAAACCACCTTGGGACGCTGCTGCCTACGCAGTAACGGGCAATAAAGTCATTATCAAGAACGTTACAATATGGGATGGTCAAAAAGGTGGGCTTTCGATATGGAATGTTACAGACGCCACAGTAAAAAATGTTTATCTCTGGAAGAATGGATATATTGGAGTTCAGCTTAATAGCATTAAGAATTTCACATTTACCGACAGCAATGTCGGTGAAACTCACGAATGGAACGGTGGTTGGGGTGATGGGCTCTCCGTTACTAATTCAGTTGGCCTGGTCAAAAATAACCAATTTTCAGCTAATAAACGTGCGAATATAATCTACTGGGACCACTCCAGTGGAAAAATTGACAGTAACTTAAGCATATACGCCATTTTTGCTCTTGATCTTGAGGGAGGCAGCAATCCCGAGATAACTGCAACCAATTACTTCTTTGGGAACGCAGAAAACAAAGTCACCCTTGGGAAAGATATAGAACCTGCCCCTGCGCCTGAAATACCAACTCTATGAGTTATGCAAATAGAAATACTTGTAGAAATACTTGTTACAACGCCACTAATCGGCTATATGGCGAGCGTTGGGAAGTTGGCACAAAAGCTGAGTGGAAATTTGATTTAAGAATATTTGTAAAATAAGCATGACTCTGATTTCCGGGGATTACTTCATAATTAAACAAACCCCAAAATTGTAAAGTGAATGCTAAGGATTGGGCCAAATTTGACCTAACAATTTGACGAGAGTTGTACGCCAACAAAACGCCCTAATGTTGGATAAGGTAACAAAACAAGCAAATGTGAACCAACGAAGGAGCGTTATTTCCGCTTTCCTAGCTTGATCCAGGGGTGAAAGCTAATTATGGAGTCAATAGGGATTTTCTTATCTCTGGCTAGGTTCATAGTCATGTCTATGGCCATAAGATAATCAGCCAATCGGTCAGGAAGAAGGAAGTTTTCCTCCACACACCTTCTGCCTATTTGGCCCATTACCTTAGCAGCCTCTGGGTTTTCCAATAAGTGGACTACCTTCTGTGCAGTTTTGTGCGGTGTTTGGTAAAAATAGCCATTGTGGCCGTCCCTGATCTGGAGAGGAATACCGCCCACATCAGCAGCTATCACTGGTTTGCCTTTCCACAATGCCTCCGTAATCACCAACCCAAAGCCCTCTCTAGTCGACGCTTGCATTATCACCTTGGCTGCCCGCTGGAGTGCGTTTACCTCCACATAGTTCTGCAAACGATTCGCCAACGAGAGCTGAAGCACGTGGATATCCTCATCGCCCTTTGTCTTGTAGTAAACCTCGGCTAGAACTCTCTCCCCTTCTGGGTCGTCAGCAGCAAGGCCACCTGCCAATATCAGTTGGCATTTCGTCTCCTTCCTTACGAGGCGATAGGTAGCAATAGTCCTGTCCAGTCCTTTCCAGGGATCAAATCTTCCTACCTGAGCAATGATGGGAATTTGGGGGTCTATGTGGTAATTGGCAAGGACCTTGTCTATCTCCTCCTGGCCCAGCTCTCTGTTCTTCTCAGAAAGGGGGTCAATGAAGGGGGGTATTATGAACTTCGGCAGAGGCCAGTGTGAAACAACGTAGTGAGCCGCCGAGAATATGACCGCATTATAGCGTTCCACCCAGGGTGCGATGAAATGCCGTAGGCCATGGTTAGCCATTAGAGCTGTCCCTTCGATATCTATGTGGCATCTCCAAAGCCAGGTCTCCTTGGTTTCTTCGAGATAACGCCTCAAACCCAGTGGCTGCGGGTCATGGACAACTACGACGTCTGGATTATTGTCGACAAGGTTGGCATTGTTGCTCTCCTCAAGGGTGCAAAAGTAGGTCTGCTCCATTTCTGGGGTGAAGGGGCCCTTCATACCCTGCAGCAGGTTGTGCAGTCTCTTCGTAATTTCAAAGTACTCTTTGCTTCCGCAAATAACCTTCCATTCGGCCTCTATGCCTAGCGCATTCAGGAACGGCACAGAGCTATAAAGCATCTCGGCTACACCACCACCCTGGGCGGTAGCGTTTAGCTCTAATAGCTTCACGCCTTTCAGTTTCTCGGCTATTCTCTGCAATCTTTTCATCTTCTCCTCGCTCAAGATGGAGGCATAGAGGTCCAAAGGAGGTGTGGAAAAGGGGCAAAAGTCCTTTCTCTTACTGTAGACCGTGCCATCTGCTAAGGGAGCATCTCCCTTCTTCGTCGTAGCCGCTGTGGCTGCTACACGTCTAGCTGGGTCACCACAGGCCACAGGGCTAGAGGTACTGGGACTGCCCACAGAGGTAGCACCTCCTTGGTAGGTCTTTGTGTCTATTATGGTTGACATGAACAACCTTCCTTGTGCTTGTCAAAGTCTAATTGACCTATTTCAAAGATGCTCTATCCTATCTAGATTGCTAGGCATTCTGTAAGGCTAATTGAGCTAACTTAATCGAATAAGTAGGGCCGATTTGGTGAGCCTAATGGCTCATGCGGGGTGGAACACTACATGAAGAGGATTACCTGGACACAACACACCCCACTCAATCCCCTTTGAAATCACTGTCCGGTAGCTTGGTGCTTCCCGTAGGCTGAAGTAGGTTGCTGAGACCTTGAATCTGCATCGGGGGTGAGTGTGGTATAATGGCGCATAGAAGGTTCCCACAATCCCACAGCTAGGCGGATTTGGGGAGGGCATGAAGGATGTCGTACTCCGTTGTGGTTCCGCATAAAGAGATTCCCGAGAAAAGGGTACGTTCATAAGCGATGGGCCCAAGGTAGGGAAGACTGAAAAGAACCGGGTCAAGTGACACTAGAAAGGAGGCAACCGACGATGGATTGTCCACGGTGCAACAGTGAGCTAGAAGTCGAGAATTACAAAGGCATCGAAATTGACCGGTGCCCCCAGTGTCAAGGAATGTGGCTGGACTATGGGGAACTGGACCAGTTAGAGGATACGGTGCTGGATAGAGACGAAATCAAAGGAACCATGGCATTCAGCTCGTTTCAAGGCAAACTCCCCTGTCCCAAGTGTGGGGAGGCAATGCAACGCTTCAACTACCGGGCCTACAATCTCGAACTAGACCTTTGCGAGCATGGGCATGGGACATGGCTGGACGCTGGGGAGGAGAAGAGAGTCTTGGAATTGATGGAACAGCGGATCAAAGACCTTGGCCGAAAGGCCAAAGCTGAAGCAGAATGGGGCAATTTCCTACAGAACCTGCGCTCCCCCTCCTTCTTTGGCAAGGTAAAGGGGCTATTCCGAAGGTAGAGTAGCCCAGCCAGGCGGATTTGGAGGGAACAGTCATGGTGGATTACCGAGCAGAGGCATTGCGAGCAATAAGGACGCTTGTGACCAGCGGTGGCGACTCTTTGTCAGTCGACGACCTGAGAATCCTTCAGGAAACCCCTGATGAGACACGGGAGATGAGCGAAGGAACTCAACGCCTTCAGGAAATTGGTGATGCAGCCATGGCCGGCTTCTTTCACTGTGCTGCAACTGGAGTGACCCTCGTCCCAGAGGAACGAGTTGCTGACAGGTTTGGTTACTCTCTAGAAGAGAATTATCCTGAAGCCAATAAGACCTTTCTTAGGTTCGCAAGAACATATTGGACGCTCAGGGTGCTAAACATCGAGCTGATGGAGAACGATATGGAGTGGAATGGTGCCTATATTGTGGGTGGAGTAGAAGAAGCCATCGGACCAGTGTTCTTTCCCTTTCCAAGCCGTCTAAGGATATCGCCAAGAGAGCGGGAACAGGCTGAGCGACAACTCATCGAGGAGTCAGGAGCAGATATTGACATCGAGGAGTTCATGGAAGGTAATCCAATACTGATAAGAGACAGAGAATCAAGAAGCGGATGTTTGGGAATTGGCCTTCTATTATTGTCCCCTACAATACTTGGCTGCTGGGGAATATCACAAGCAGTATGAGGTTTGCTGGATAAGACCAAGCCCTGCCAGGTGGATTTGGAGGAAGTCTGAGTCCAAGCAAGACTAGGCCAAGTCAATTTAAGTTAGAAAGGAGATTCAAAGATGGCAGAAGAACTGAATGATCTAAGCGGCCCGTTCGATCCTGATTTGACATTTCGGGACCTGTCCAAGGAGTTCCTACTCAAGATCATGGAGGTATGGCAATTCGCATGGATCCATATGGCCACAGCCTTTTACGACATCACAAAGGAGAAGTACGGCATTGATGCGGCCAACGAGATTCAGCTGGAAGCCTGGGAAAGAATAGGAGCAAAGGTGAATCCCAGATATCCCAAGATAGCCAATATCCAGCTTAATACTGTTGTTGATTCGCTCAAGGCTCTCCAGTTGCCCTTGGACAACACTATGGGTAATTTGTACAAGACCCGGTACAACATAATAAATGAGAATCACATCATAATAACCATACCTCAGTGCCGTTCGTTGTTATATTACGAGAAGCAGGCTCCGGAAATGATAGATTGGTTCTGTCATGTGCTGGAGAGAAAGGCTATGGAGAAGTATCTCATCAATCCCAGGATAAAGGTAACGCCCCTGAAGCTGCCTCCTCGAAACAGCCCGGATGAAATTTCCTGCCAGTGGGAGTTCAAGATCGAAGAATAGACGTGCAGATAAGGTGCAAACTGGAGGCCGGAACTGTGCAGCCTG
>CAYWDP010000086.1:5225-8396 GCA_964457045.1 uncultured Dehalococcoidia bacterium | reverse complement strand
GGCAGGGGTATCTTGGGGAGAAATCTGCTCCATTCCCCCCTCTCCCATACTACCAATAGCTGGCTGGCGATGAAGATGGAGCTATAGGTGCCAGCAACGATACCGATAAACAGTGCCAGAACGAAGTTACGAATAGTGCCACCCACAAAGAGATAGATAGCCAGCACTGCCAAGATTGTCGTTACGCTGGTGTTCATCGAGCGTCCTAAGGTCTGAGTGAGGCTATAGTTGACCGTGGTGCCAAAATCAGAGGTAGCACCCTTGGGTAGATTCTCCCGAAGGCGGTCAAAGACCACGATAGTATCATTTACGCTATAGCCGATAACAGCCAAAACAGCGGTAACAAACATGGGGTCAATTTCCCAGTTCATAGTTCTACCTAAGAAGGAGAAAATCCCCAATACCAATAAAACATCATGCAGCAGGGCTACAATAGCGCAAGTGCCATAGCGGAAAGGGCTGGGCATCCTGCGGAATGCCAAAGTGATGTAAAACAAAATAGCCACAGCAGCGACACCTACAGCAATAGCGGCATTGCGCACTGTCTCAGAGGCTATCACGGCAGAGATAGATCCGAATTCTCTCACCTCCCCAATTTCGCCTAGTCCATTCCTCAGCTTCTCCTGCTCATTCTCGTCCAATTCCCTGGTACGGATAAAGAAATCACCCTCACCAAGCACTTGAACACGCTTGGCAGCTTCGCTATGCCCCAAGTCATTCAACTTTTGCTCCACCTGATCAATGGTTAGTGTCTTTCCTTCCTTGGGGCCAAGCGTTACCGATATCCCCCCCTCGAAATCGATCCCCAGCTTCAAGCCGCCAGGAACAAGCACTGAGATTAGCCCAGCGACAACGATTATGGCTGAAGCCAAGAGAAACCAATGTTTCTTACCGACAAAATCAAACACCTCTTGCCTCCACTCCAAACCAGGTTAGGTTCCTGGCTGCCCGCCGGCCAGTTGAGAAACGAAGGAAGGTCCGAGTAATCACGATGGCGGAGAACATGCTCAACGCCACCCCGATAGCCAAGGTCACTGCAAAGCCCATCACCGGGGGGCTATCCACTATCCTGCTGCCAAACCAGTAAAGGATGCCACAGATGATGAAGGTGGAGATGTTGCTATCTCGGATGGCTATCCAGGCACGGTTGAAACCAGTTTCAACCGCAGCCTTAAGAGTGCGCCCACCCCGCAACTCCTCCTTGAGACGCTCAAAGATCAGCACGTTAGCATCTACCGCCATGCCTATGGAGAGGATAAAGCCAGCCAGACCCGCCAGTGTCAGAGTTACCGGGATCAGCTTAAAGATGGCCAGCACCAGGGCTACGTAGACCAGCAAGGCAAGACTGGCCAGCGCCCCAGGCAGGCGGTAGTAGAGTAACATGAATAGCACCACCACCCCCAGCCCAATTGCCCCAGCCAGGACGGCCTTGTTGATAAAATCGGCTCCCAGAGTGGCAGATACCTCTGATTCATAGAGGGGCGGTTTCTTCAGTGGCATGGGCAGCGCTCCTGAATTGAGCTGAATTGCCAGCAGCCGTGCTTCGTCCCAGCTAAACCCCCCTGTAATAGAACCTTTACCCTCATATTTTTCCTGGAGAATCTGAGGGTATGAAATGACTTCGACGTCTAGGAAAATACCCAGGGCTGCCTCTATGTGGAATACAAGGGGATCGTATCTCGGATAAAGGCGCCCAGCAATTTGGTCAAACAATTTTGCTCCCTCTTCATTCCACTCAATGTTGACTGAAATCTCTTGATCGATAGCCTCTGGCGGAGGCAAATAGGGCAGGGCTTTTGACAGATATGCGCCAGTGAGTTGCCTCACTTCGCCGTCTATTTCCCCTACAGCCGGCATCCAACAATAAAGGTCTGTCCAGCCTTCCTCCTTTATAACCTCTGGATCAACAGGCACGCCTTCGCTATCCAACCATTTGAGGCCTTCGCTATCCTTGGTCAGGATATAAGGCAAGGTAACCTTTTCCTCAGTGTCGTCGGTAGGGTATATGCGAGCAAATATGCGCGTGCCTTCCACATCATTGTCGAAGAAGTCGGTGCGGTCTGGGTCGTCAAGGTAATCGCTGAGAAGAACCGCTTTGTCTGCCTTTAACTCCACTTCTCTAAACTCAAGGAAACCCGTTTCCTCAATGAGAGCTTTGGCCTTATCTACGTCGGTTATGCCGGGCAGTTGCACCAGGAGGCGGTCACCTCCCTGTTTCTGGATAACGGGCTCAGTGACCCCATACCTATCGATACGGTCTCGAATAGTGACCAGTGCCATATCCAAATAGAACTCTCTCTCATCGTCCGACCAATCCTCTCGAAATTTAGCCTGGTAGACAAGGTGGCTGCCACCGGCGAGGTCCAGCCCCAGGCGCATGCCCCAGTTGTCCTTTTCTCTGTCAAGGCTGGCGCTACCGCTCGGGCTAAGCACCCAGATGGCTGTGCCCAGTAGACTGAGTATCAGTAGCAGCACCCAAACGTTCCAGCTTAACCTAAGCCTTCTCTTTGCTGGTCTTCGCTTCATCCCCAAATTGCCTTTGTGTTCTCCCCTTATGTAGGGTTGGATGTCTCCATCCACCCCTGGGGATGACACAGAGTTCATCCCCTACATTACCAATTTTCTGCGGACAAGGGCCAAGGCTTCCTCTCTGGTGGTAATTTCGCCCACCCCTTGCGCTTCACGCACTGCTTCCAAAAGCTCACCGATCTTTGGGCTGGGCTTCAGACCAAAGATATTGATCAAGTCATGCCCATCGATCAGCTTTTCCGGGGTTATCTTTTCTTTCTCCCTCTCTTGCTGGGATAATATATAGTCCATTAGCTGGCAATGCTGGCTCCACTCTTCCCGGTCAAGGTTTGGACCCCGGGTAGCTAGAAAGTCAGCCAAGGTGAGGAATATTATGTCGATACTTACATCGCCAGTATCGCGGAAGAAACGATAGATAGCTCGGCTGGTAGGCTTACCTTCCCCACCCATTTGCCACAATCTAAGGTGAGATTCTATCACCTTCTGCACTATCTTTGTCTCTCGGGTACTGAATCTCAGCCGCTGTAGAATATTCCCGGCCATTATTGCCCCCTCCTTGGTATGTCCTAGGAAGCGGGCTCTACCGTTTGGCTCAAGGCTCCTGGTTTGTGGCTTGGCGATATCGTGGAGAAGGGCAGCTAG
>CAYWDP010000086.1:0-5125 GCA_964457045.1 uncultured Dehalococcoidia bacterium | reverse complement strand
AAGCGACCGTTTCTATGGAGTGATGGAAAACGTCCCAAAAATGCTCTATAGGTTGCTCCACCCCCTTGGTCGGCGCCAGCTCAGGGAAGATCGCTGTCAGCAGACCCAGGTGGTCAAGATAATGCAGAAAATGGGCAGTATTTCGGGTAGAGAGTAAACGGCATAGCTCCTCCCGCACCCGCTCCCCAGCCACTTGGCAAATAAGCTGGCTCTGAGCTTGAATTAAGGCTTCAGTCCTCTCCTCAATATTGAAGCCATACTCTGCAGCTAGCCGCACAGCTCGCAACAGGCGAGCTGGGTCTTCCTGAAAAGCAGCTTCGCTCACCACTCTAATCAAGCCTCTGTCTAAGTCTCTCTTCCCCTGGAAGGGATCAATAAGCTGAGGGTGGCCCTTCTCTAACTCCCTCAGGTTTACTGCCATGGCGTTTATGGTAAAGTCGCGATGGGAAAGGTTTGCCTCGATACCTCCTCGTATAGTTGAGAAATCAAGATGCCATCGGTTACCTTGAGTTGGGTCGCCCTCAATCAACACCACCCTGGCTATTTCGTTTACCTTATCTAGCAGCACGTACTTGGCCTTCAGTGCAGTGGCCATCTTTTCTGCTACCTCTGGAGCCAAGGCATCTACAGCAATATCAACATCTCGAGTAGGGCGACCCAGCAGAGTATCGCGAACATACCCACCAACAAGGTAGGAATCTATATTCTGCTGGGAAAGGAACTCACTTACCTTTGTCAGTAGTGAAGCCTCTTTTTGTTCCAGGAAAAGCTTCATTACAAGCCTCGCTCTTCCTCAGGCTCAACCTGATATAGCTTATCCAGGCTCTCCAGGTGGTCAATATAAAGCATCCCATTAAGGTGGTCTATCTCGTGCTCCAGAGCTTGGGCCAGGAGTTCGGTTGCCTTCAGGCGAACTTCTTTCCATTGGCGATCACGCCCCTTTACTGTAACTGAAACCGAGCGCTGAATCTCCCCCTTATACCCTGGGATGCTAAGACAACCCTCCACTACTGTGCGTTCCCCTGACCTTTTGACTATCTCAGGATTAATTAGCACAATCGTTTCTTCCTCGGGGATTCCGATAACAGCCACTCGCAGGGGAACCCCAACCTGTGGAGCAGCTAGTCCTACTCCGGAGACGGCAGGCATAGTCTCCAGCATATCGTCAATCAGCCTCTCTATCGACCCATCCATATTTCTCACTCGCTTCGCTTTCTGTCGCAGCACCGGGTCAGGAGCAAGCCGAAGGGGCAGGACTGCCATCTAAAGCCTCCATGCAAGATCAGATTTAAAATTATAAGCCTGTGAGCACAACTGTGTAAATTCACAATAAACCGATTGGGTCAATGTCCACTACCCACCCTTGTGGCAGAGGTAGGTCAGCTAAAAGGTGGGCCGGATCAGAGCCACGAAGGATAATCTGCCAGCGAAATCGACCACGCACTTTCTGAAAAAACATGGGAGAGGGACCAATCAATGTTATATCCGTGCCTTCAGAGTCTCTTCTCTCCCTCAGTCGATGGTACACCCTCTCTGCCTCACGCCGGCATACATCAGCATTGGTATGGGTATAGATAAGAGAAGCTAATCGATTAAAGGGAGGATTTTCATGCTGCTGCCGAAAGATAATTTCTTGATGGTAAAGAGAGGCATAATCATGCTTTACCCCATAAGCAATGGCATAGTGCTCAGGGGTATAGGTTTGCACGATGACTCGCCCTGGACGGGGACCACGTCCAGCCCTTCCCGCCACCTGGCTAAGAAGCTGAAAGGTGCGCTCACCAGCACGAAAGTCAGGGAAGTGAAGGATAGTGTCAGCGGAAATTATCCCCACCAAGGTTACCTCAGGAAGGTCCAGCCCCTTGGCAATCATTTGCGTCCCGATAAGGATATCTGCCTGGTGAGCCAGGAATCTATCCAGGATCCTTTGGTGAGAATTTTTGCCCCTGGTAACATCTCGATCCCACCGCAGCGTTCTTGCCCCGGGGAAGGCATGAGCCACCTCCTCCTCTACCCTCTGGGTACCGACGCCCAGAAACTTGATTCGTCTGCCCCGGCATCCAGGACAATGGACAGGGACTGACTTTCTATAGTTACACTGGTGGCAGACTAGCATCTCCTCAGTAGCATGATAGGTAAGGGGTAGGTCACAGCGGCGGCAGCGGAGGACAAAACCACAATCCCGACATTGAACAAAAGTGTAGGTCCCTCGCCGATTGAGAAAGAGGATGGCTTGCTCACCCAAGGCTAAAGTCTCGGCGATGGCTTTGGTTAACGAACGACTAAAGATGCTCCTATTCCCTGCTTTAAGCTCCTGACGCATATCAACCAGCTCTATTTCAGGAAGGGGCGACTCACCGCTTCTGGTGACCCGCTGAGGAAGCTGGAGCAATTCATATCTACCAGTTTGAGCATGATAAAAGCTCTCCACATCGGGGGTAGCGCTGCCAAGGACTACCACTGCGCCACTGAGCTCTGCTAGCTTGAGAGCTACCTCCCGGGCGTGGTAGCGGGGTGATTGCTCCTGCTGCTTATAGGTCCACTCATGCTCCTCATCAATAATGATGAGCCCAAGGTCAGGTTGCGGAGCAAAGATAGCCCCACGAGGACCAATGACTACATCGAAAGCCCCCTCTCTTATTCTTTGCCACTCATCAAATTGTTCCCCTAGAGACAGCTTGCTGTGGAGAACAGCTACTCGATGGGGAAAACGGGAGGCAAAACGCTCAATTGTCTGCGGGGTAAGGGCAATCTCTGGAACCAAGACAATGCCACGCTTACCTAAGGCAACGGCTTCTGCCAGGGCATGTAGATAGACCTCTGTCTTACCACTGCCAGTGACTCCATAGAGAAGAAATACTGCCGCACCGTCTTTTCTTGGTTGCCTCAAGCTGGCTTGAATCTGATACAAAGCCGCTTCCTGGGCAGCAGTAAGGGTGGGAGGCGTAGTGGGAGAGAAGATACGATGCAGTAAAGGATCACGCAGCACCTGCACCCCCTCTGTAAAGACTAGCCCTTTATCCTCCAGCGCCTTCACCGTTATTGAAGCGCAATGAGCCTCCCTCCTAGCTTCCTCAAGAGGGGTGGGCCATCGCCTGCTTGCCAAAAATTCGAGGAGGGCAGCTTGCCTTGGGGCTTTATCGACTAAATGCTTTGCCTCTTGCTGTGCTACCTCAGCTTCAACCGCCAGGTGCAGATAAGGCAAAACTTTAGGCCTTACCTTCACCCTTTCTAGCTCCTGGCTTTTGGTCACCAGACCCTTACTGAGGAGCTGGCTCAACAGCGTCCTAGCCTTCTTCCTGCCTAGAGCCTTCTCCACCGCCTGCTGAGTAACCTTCCCCTCCTTCCTCAGGCGGTTGAGGAGCTGCTTTTGCTCAGGGGTCAGTGAATTAACAGCCGAGGTGCAAGATTCGAGGGATAAATGGAAAAGGGTGACCAACTTACGCTCAAATCCAGGTGGAAGCATCAAGGCGACAGCATCGAAAAGGGGGGCAAGATAATACTCGCTTATCCAACGAGCCAATTCAATCTGAGTAGGCAAGAGCACTGGGCGAAGGTCAATAACCCCGGCTACCTCTTTTGTTTCCTCCACAGCAGGGTAGTCGGTTAGCTCAAAGACAACGCCTTGAAGCACCTTGGGACCAAAGGGTACCCATACTGCTTGTCCAGCCTTGAGATCAATAGAGGGCGGGATACTGTAGCTAAAGGTTCGACGTTGAGCCACTGGCGAGTTGACAGCAATTTCAGCATAGCCCATGTCTCCTTCTATTCCTCCAGCCTTTGTTCTACTCTGGCTTTTGCTTTAGCTTAGCCCGGCTTGCTTTACTGCTAAGACCACGCAGATAATAGAGCTTCGCCCGGCGCACCTGTCCTCGCTGCAACACCTCCACCTTCTCCAAGTAGGGAGAGTGAAAGAAGAAGGTGCGCTCTACCCCTATACCATAGACAACGTGCCTCACTGTGAAGTTAGCACTGGTTTTGCCCTTCCTCACTCGAATGACTATTCCCTGAAAGTGCTGAGTGCGCTCCCTATCCCCTTCTTTCGTCTTAAGACTCACCCTCACTGTGTCACCAGGGCTGATGGGAGGAATATTGGGGTTGGGTTCAGTCTCAATTAGCCAGCTGAGATCCTTGGTCAATTCAAATCCTTTCTAGTTAATCATTAGACTCAAAAACCACTTTTTGCTTAATGTTTATATTTTACCTCAGTTTCATATCTATTCCTTAATGTCTAAGGAGCCCTAAATCAAAGTTTAGAGACTCCGCCCTTCAGGGCGGAGAACTTCACTTTATTTGAGAATCCCAAGGGTGGTGTTTACGCCGCCACAAAGGAAGGCGGTCTAAAGACCGCTGTTGGAGGCTAGGATTACTGATGCTCCCCAGCCTAAAGGCTGGGGTTTCCTTGCCCTTATCGGAGCATTCAGTGTTCATGCTCGGTTCCTTTTTGCCTCACCTTCTCTATTACCCTTCTCTCCTCTTCGGACAAAACAGCCTTTCCCAGAAGGTCAGGACGACGCTCCAGGGTGCGTTGAATAGCTTGCTCACGTCGCCATCTGGCAATTTCCTGATGATTCCCTGAAAGCAAGATTGAAGGCACCTTCCATCCTCTATACACCTGTGGTCGAGTATACTGGGGATACTCCAGGAAACCCTGGGCATAGGAGTCCTCCTTGCTAGCTTGTTCCGAACTCAGAACGCCAGGCAATAATCTAACTACTGCATCCACCACTACCATAGCTGCTAGCTCTCCCCCGGTGAGCACATATTCACCAATACTGACCTCATCGGTAACCAAATGCTTTCTCACCCTTTCATCTACTCCCTCGTAATGCCCACAGATAAGAATGAGGTTTGGTTGTGTTGATAGTTCTTGGGCCATCTTGTGGCAAAGGAGCCGACCTTGGGGGGTAAGCAGGATGACTGGAGCTGCGTCACCAATTTCTTCCTTTAATGATTCTACTGCTTCAAAAAGAGGCGCTGGCTTCAGCACCATCCCTGAACCACCGCCATAAGGGTAATCATCCACGGTATGATGCTTATCATGGGTGTAGTCTCGAATATTGTGAATAAAAATACTTACCAACCCCCGGTCAATCGCCCTTTTAATAATGCTTTCGCTAAAGGG